>QMZJ01000018.1 GCA_003663115.1 Candidatus Altarchaeales archaeon
ATCATATACATTTTATATATGTATTATACCTATATTACATATACTATTTATTGATATTATTGATATCAAAATGTCCGATGGAATCTACCTAAAACTTCCGGAGATGTTAAAAAAAGAGGTCGATCTTTACGTGAAGAGCGGGTATTTCGAAAATAGAAGTGAACTAATACGAGAAGCAATCAGGGAATTCTTAGAGAAGCTTAAGCATAGCGGAATGAATGTTGCAATAGAGCTATACCGTAAGGGGGATATCTCCTTAGGGAGAGCTGCAGAGATCTCAGGGGTGGGTTATGAGCGAATGAAAGAGATCTTGGTGGAGAGGGGGATTCCCATAAGAAGAGGTCCTCGAGACATAGATGAATTGAATAAAGAGTATAAGCTCGCAAGGGAGCTACTATGAAAGACATAGTTCTGGATAATTCTGTTCTATCTGCCTTTACCAAAATCGGGAGGTTTGAGCTTCTCAGGGAAATATTAAAGGAGTGCAGGGTTTATATCGCAGACACGGTATTCAGGGAGATCATATTTGAGGATGTGATAAATTCTGTGAGATTCGGAGAAGAGAAGTCAGGGAACAAGTGGATCATCGTTGAGAGGGTTGATATTCACGACATAAAAGAACCGGGCATAGGTGATGGTGAGGCGGGAACGATCAAACTCGCACTCAAAAAACATGCAATTGCAGTTATTGATGACCTCGATGCCAGAAAATTTGCTACAAAACACAGAGTAAAAACTGTTGGAACATTGGCACTCCTAAAAAATTCCTATAAAAAAGGTATGATCTCAGGATCTGAATTAATATCCATTCTACACGATCTAGAAACTAAAGACGCATTCAGGATGACACCAAAGCTAAAGGAATGGATCTTGGAGAATTATACCCTCCCTCGGTCCCTGTAGTACTGCAGCGGGTGCTTTACTCCGCATTCAGAGACACACAGGCCGTAAGATTTTATCTTCGCACAGGTCGGACAGGAGTATCTCGTCCCGCCTCTATCCCCCGCCAGGAACTCTATCTGATACCTCGATTTTTCCTCGTTAAATTTAGGATATACTGAGAATATCTTCACCACATCATCCACCTTTAAACCGAGACCTATAAAAAACGTTCCGAGGATGAACATTCCATTATGCGATATATCCCCGGCTTCGAGGGAGTTCAGCAGTTTGGAGATGCATGGTGGCATGGCCCCTTTATTGACCTCCTTGATCTTTATCTCTCTTGGAGCTTCAATGGTTACCGTCCTTAATCCCTTCGCCATTCTTCTAAAATTTTCGGGCACACCTTTTACGTCTATGGGTTCCATGATCTTGAGCCTTATTGCCTCTCTGAGGAGTATTGGAACCTCATGTTTTTTTATCTCAACCATTCCGGAGCTCATTATCCTGTTTACGAGCCTCCACTCTGGACCAGCAAGATCTTTCGATAGCTTGAGGTAGTGGGCAAAATCCATTCTGTTTCCATCCAGCCTGAAGTTAATATCCTCTTTTATCACCCGTAGAACATGCTCTGATTCATTTCTCAGAAATTCGTATGCGTTTCTCGCCTCCGCCGTTGCATATCTGAAAATTACCCTCCCGTCAGCGATTAGATTCACAAGTATCCTTGCTATCACATAACTGAGGATTGTCAATTCCCGGGAGATCCTATCTGATAAATCCGTCCTGATCCTCCCATTCAATGCATCCAGAACCCTCTGCCTCCCCATCTCTACTGCCGGGGAGTATACCGGATGATCTTCTATCTCCTCCAGTGTGAGATTCAGCGACGATACATAGTCTTTCGCTTCTCTGAGAAATGGGTATTTCGCGATCGTCTCCAGATCAACATTCATATATCAATTTATGCAGAAAAACCTTAAATCCCAATTTTTTAACATTCAAACCCATAATTAATCTCATCAATCTTTGTCAAGCGTCAACAAATTCTCACGGTGAGCCAGATGCATAAAAAGAAAAAGAGAAGGAAGAGGGGGAAAACCAAGAAGGAGCTGGAAGCCGAGCTGAGAGAAAAGGAGGAGGACATCCTGAGGCTGAGGGCCGATTTCGAGAATTACAGAAAGCAGCTGGACAGGGAAAAGGAGGAATTTGCAAGGATGGCTAACGAGAAACTGATCACTCAGTTACTGGATGTGGTAGACAATTTTGAAAGGGCGATCCCAACGATAAAAGACGAGGAGACTATGAAAGGAATTAAGATGGTATACAGGCAATTCTATAAGATTCTCGAGGAAAATGGTCTCAAAAAAATCGATGCACTCGGGAAGAAATTCGACCCTTATTATCACGAGGTTCTGATGCGGGAGGAATCGGATAAAGAAGACGGAACGATAATAGAGGAATTTCAACCTGGTTATATGCTTAAAGAAAAGGTAATAAGACACTCAAAGGTCAAGGTTGCGAAGAATATAAAAGATGAATGATAAGACAAAATCATGCATGGATGGCACATGTATAACAATTAAATATCGCGAAATGTATAAATATGAACATAGAGGAGGAAATTCGGATTCAAAGGGAGGTAAAAAATGGCAGAAGAAAAAAAGGTTAAAAAGGAAAAAATAATCGGGATTGATCTTGGAACGAGTAATTCACAGGCGGCCGTAATGCTCGGGGGGAAACCCACGATAATTCCATCCGCCGAAGGAGCTACATATGCGGGTAAGATGTTCCCCTCATGTGTTGCGTTTACGAAGGATGGTCAGATGCTCGTTGGAGAACCGGCAAGGAGACAGGCAGTTTCAAACCCGGAGGGAACTATAATGGGAGTCAAGAGAAAGATGGGTACGAACTATAAATACAAGATCTATGGAAAGGAATATACACCACAGGAGATATCATCCTATATCCTACGAAAGATCAAAACGGATGCAGAATCCTTTCTCGGAGAGCCAGTCAAGAAAGCAGTAATTACCGTCCCGGCATATTTCGATGACAATCAGAGAACCGCAACCAAGGATGCGGGGACCATAGCCGGGTTGGACGTCGTCAGAATTATTAATGAACCAACCGCCGCTTCCCTGGCCTATGGAATCGACAGGTCCGAGAAGGAACACAATATAATGGTATTTGATTTCGGTGCAGGAACCCTTGATGTAACGATAATGGAGTTCGGAGACGGTGTGTTTGAGGTCCTGTCCACCTCTGGGGATACCCAGCTGGGTGGGAGAGATATGGATGATGCCATAGTTAACTACCTAGTTGATGAATTTAAGAAGGACACGGGTATCGATCTAAGGAAGGATAAAACGGCCATGGAGAGAATAAGGGAAGCGGCAGAGAGGGCAAAGATCGAGCTCTCAACCGTACTGGAAACGGAGATAAATCTGCCCTATATAACCGCGGATCAAACTGGACCCAAGCATCTGACGAGAAAGATAAAGAGGGCCGAACTGGAGAGATTGGTGGCGCCAATAGTGGAGAAATGCAGGAAACCGATGGAGCAGGCAATTAAGGACGCAAAACTCAAACCGGAGGATATAACCAAGATAATCCTCGTGGGTGGTCCAACGAGAATGCCGATAGTCCGTAAATTTGTCGAGGATTTCGTGGGTAAAAAGGCCGAAAGGGGGGTTGATCCCATGGAATGCGTTGCAATGGGCGCCGCCATACAGGGCGGTGTTTTAGCTGGAGAGGTCAAGGACATAGTCTTGCTGGATGTAACCCCACTAACCCTCGGGATCGAAACCCTCGGGGGGGTCGTTACACCCTTGATAAAGAGGAATACAACGATCCCGGTAAAGAAGAGTCAGATATTTACTACAGCTGCCGATTTCCAGACGGCGGTTACAATACATGTCGTTCAGGGGGAAAGACCAATGGCTGCAGACAACACCAGTCTCGGACAATTCAATCTTGTTGGGATCCCGCCGGCCCCACGGGGGGTTCCACAGATCGAGGTAACCTTTGATATAGACGCTAACGGCATTTTAAATGTTTCCGCCAAGGATCTGGGGACCGGAAAGGAGCAGAAGATAACGATTACTGCGTCTACAAAATTGTCGAAGGAGAAGATTGACGAGATGATAAAGGAGGCGGAAAAGTACGCGGAGGAAGACAGGAGAAGAAAGGAGGAGGTAGAGATAAGAAACAATGCGGACTCATTGATCTATGCAACAGAAAAAACCCTGAGCGATTTTGGAGATAAGATAGGCAAGGAGCAGAAGGAGGAGATAGATAAGGCAAAGAAGGCACTAAATGAGGCTCTTAAAGGAAAGGACATAGAGGAGATCAAGAAAAAGATGGATGAATTGAGCAAGGCCGTCCAGAAGGTTGGAGCTACGATCTATCAACAGGCACAGGCCGCGCAGGCTGGGGGAGCGGAGAAAAAGGAGGAGAAAAAGGAGGAGAAGGAAGAGGGCGAGGTAGTGGATGCTGAGTATAAAGTAGAGGAAGACGAGAAGAAATAAATGAAAGGGGATCTATTTGCGCTGTCTGTCGCCAAGGATGGCGAATATTCTAATCTATTAATAAAGAGACCAGAGTACAGAGAGCTCGTAACCTTTGCCAAGTGCAAGAGGGAGCCCATATACAACTGGTTCTATTACAAGGAGGGCTATTCTGGAGAGCTGGTATGGAATCTATTGAGGGAATTGAATATAGAAAAAAATTCCACAGTTCTGGATCCATTCTGCGGTACCGGGAATACACTTCTGGCGTGCAAGCAGGTGGGCTACAATGCAATCGGTTTCGATATCCTCCCACTGAGCGTTTTCGTGTCCAATACAAAGCTACAGGAGGGCTATGATCTGGAGCTTCTCCACGAAAAGATAAGAGAGATAACGAGGTTAAAATTTGGAGAAACCCGATTAAAGTGGCCCGACCTTAAATTTATCGACATCAGAAAATCGTTTTCGAGGTATGCGAGAAAGGACATCCTGTTCTTTAAGGAAAGGATTATGGAGATCGAGGACGAAAAGATAAGGAATTTTATGCTCCTCTCCCTCCTGAGCATCGTAATCCCGTCATCCAATATAAAGAGGGATGGGGGCGTCCTTAAAATAGTTAAAAAGAGACATCTCCCTCCGGTGAGACACCTATTCAAGAACAAATTGAAGAGGATGTATAGGGACCTGAAAAGGGCGAGGCCCTTCCCAAGGGGAACAGTTGCGGAGGCAAGGCTCGGCGACGCTCGTTCATTACCCCTAAGACCAGAATCTGTAGATGCCTGTATTACCTCCCCGCCCTATCTGAACTGGGTCGATTATACCAAGGTCTATGGGCTTGAATTGGCCCTCTTGGTGGGCCCGGAAGAAATAGAGGTGCTGAGAAAGAGATCGATAAGGTCACACGTTGGTGCGGAGTGTAGACGGAGGATTGGATTGAGGTCAAAAAGAATGGAAGAGATTCTGGATAAGATATCCGAGAAACCGGGATTCGTAAAACACCCACAGGTCGTGGAGGGCTACTTTGACGACATGTACATGTCCATGAGGTCAATACATAGATCGTTAAAGGAGGGGGGAAAAGTAGCTCTGGTCGTCGGTAACGTCTGTCTGCCGAGTATTACCATAGATACGGATCTAATTCTCGCAGAATTGGCTGAGGATATCGGATTTAGGGTTAAGGAGATACTGGTTGCAAATGCACGATGGTGCGATGTTTACGGCATACGGAAAGAAAGACCGGTAAGGGAAAGCATTCTTATAATGGAGAAATAATGAATCTTATACACCTGCTAAAACTAAAGGGCAGCAGGTCCAGGATATTTTGCACTAAATTTAATGAAGGAATACCAAAGATTAATTTCTAAAATGACGAAGCGCGATTACTATGAGGTTCTTGGCGTTAGAAGAGATGCAACGGAGCAGGAGATAAAGAGGGCTTATAGAAGGCTGGCAAAGAAGTATCATCCAGACGTAAACAAAGCTCCGGATGCGGAGGAGAAATTCAGGGAGATCTCCGAGGCATACGAGGTTCTGATAGATCCGGAAAAGAGGGCAAATTATGACCGCTTCGGTCACGCGGGAACAGAAAGCATTTTTGGGAAGGGTGGATTTACGTGGTCCGATTTCACCCACTTTTCGGATATAGAGGATCTATTCGATAGAGACTTCTTCGGCAGGGACATCTTCGATGTATTCTTCAGGGGCTTTAGGGGAGAACCCCGGAGGGGACCGGTTAAGGGCAACGATCTGAGGTATGACCTGGAGATAAGCCTTGAGGACGCCGCATTTGGCCTGAATACAGAACTCCGCATACCGAGGACAGAGAAGTGTCCAACCTGTAATGGAACCGGGGCGAGATCACCAGCGGATATAAAGACGTGCCCCCGATGCAATGGAACGGGTCAGGAAAAACGCGAGAGAAGAACACCATTCGGACAATTTGTCAGTATAACGACGTGCAGCAGATGTCATGGCGAGGGTAAAATAATTGAAAGACCCTGTCCGGAATGTAATGGAACCGGAAGGATAAGACGCATGAGAAAAATCTCCGTTAAAATACCCCCCGGCGTAGATACGGGGTCGCGCCTGAGGATCGCCAATGAAGGCGATGCTGGCGTTGGGGGGGGTCCCCCGGGTGATCTCTATGTTATTATTCACGTTCTACCCCATGAATTCTTCCGGAGGGAAGGAGATGATCTATATTGTGAGATTCCAATAACATTTTCTCAGGCAGCACTGGGAGCGGAGATAGAGGTCCCCACACTTAGGTCAAAGGCGAAGATAAAGATCCCTCCAGGAACACAAACCGGTACGATATTCAGGTTAAAGGGAGAAGGCATTCCGAGGCTTCGTGGTGGCGGTAGGGGAGATCAGAATGTGAAGGTAAGGGTGGTGACGCCAAAAAAATTGAACAAGAGGCAGAGAGAGCTGTTTGAAGAGCTCTCGAAGATCGAGAAGATGAAGGAGGGCGAGGACTTTATCGGCAGGTTTAAGAACAGTGTCGGTAGCATGTTTCGCTGAAAATCAAATTTTTATAGGAACAATCAAATAAATAAGCAGAATGTATTCCAAAAAAGAGAAAAAGGAAAGCGCACTGATAAAGTACGCAAAGCATATCGGCATATCCGCAGTTGTGATAGGGGCACTAATAGCGATAATAATCATCATCATCCTGTGGTGGTTTTATGGGTACAAATATATTATCATCTCTGGGGGAGAAACGGCCTTAGAGGCATTGAACTCTACCCTTTAGCTTTAATCTTCTCCATCAGATCCTTTAGAAATCAACGTAACATAAATAATAGGATGCTCAGATCAAAATTCGATACAGACAGAATAAGTGTGAAGATAGGTTTGATCTTCTCTGGCCTCGGAATCTCGCCTAACGTGTGGACCCTTTTAGCCCTGATCCCCGCAGTCTTTGGATTTCTCAGTCTCTATTCTGGGGACATTCTTACAGCTTTAATTCTGTTTTTGATCTCTGGATTTATAGATGCTGTAGACGGGGCGGTTGCAAGAGTGACTGGTAGGGTTACCGCGATGGGTGCCTTTCTGGACGGCGTAATTGACAGGTATGTGGAAATCCTGATCTACCTTGGCCTGCTCTTTTTTATACTCCCAATGGAGACGGAGTTTTATCTACCAAATGCAGTGTGGTTAGCACTCTTGATTTTCGGTGCACTGATGCCGACCTATATAAGGGCATATGCGGATCACAGGGGTGTCGTAACGGAGCCCGAGGATCATAAAAAGATGGGCGGTCTCCTGGAAAGAGCAGAAAGGCTTTCAATCCTCTACATCGGAATGCTCTTTGGTTGCTATGACCCGAATTTTCTGATCTATTTCATTGCAATCCTTGCGATCCTGGCCAATGTAACCGCTCTACAGCGTATCTGGTTCGTTGTTAATTACGGAAAGAGGGGTCATGCTTAACTTCTATATTTAATAACTCACTCCCTTTTTCATATTGATGACAATAAAGGGAATTACACCGAAGCAGCTCTCAAAAAAGCTCGTAGAAAAGCATCGGAGATTTCTAAGTACCTACAGTAAGGAATTCGACCTTCTCCACAAACTCTTTGTTTTAAGGGAAAAGCGGGACCAGCTGAAGCATTGGATAGAGGATGCAAAGAATGAAGGCGATAAAAAGAGATACGGGACATATATGAAGCAGAAAAAAGCCACAGAGAAGGATATACTAAAACTGACAGAGAAACTCAAAGAGGTAACGTCATCCGAGAATTATGATTCAAGAGAGAGATACAATTTCCTGAAGAAATGTATAGATTCTCACAGAGATGCGATCAACTATTGGAGTAATGTCTCAAAATCAACAACTCCGCCCTGAAGGTGGAGTTGAACTTACAAACACGCTAATATGTAAAAATAAAAAAAGGAGGTAAAAGCAAGGCAGGAAATATTATGGAATCCCCTGCGACCTAAAGGAGTACGAGAGAGTGCAATGCACTTTCTGTACGCAAATTGGCACATTTACCGTATCCTTGCGTGTTTGTAATGAATGAAAGAGAACTCAAGAGGAGGGTAAACGACCTCAGGCACGAGATCGAAAAAAGAGAAAAGGATATAAGACACCTTTATCACGAAATAGATATATACAAAAAGGAGGTGGATGAATTAAGGCTGAAGAGGGATCAAATAAAGGAATCTATTAAAATTTACCTGGAGGAGGCAAGGCTATTTCTAAATAAGAGGGACGAGCTCAATAAAGAGGTGGCAGAACTAAAGAAAAAACGTAAAAAACTCGGTGATAAGATAAGGAAGCTGAGCGAGGAGATAAGGAATAAAAAGATCAAGAGGGATGAACTGAATAAGGACGCGAGGGGTACAAAAGAGATTTTAATGGAGAGCTATGAAGAGAAACTCAAAAGGATCTTGGAAGACGAGATCCCACTAAGGGATGAGATTCGGATCTTTAATAAGATCTTCGAGATAAGGGAGAGATTAAGAATAGTGGAAAAAGCCGATGATATGCACGAAAAGATATCCAGGGATTACGAGAAAATTCAAAAATTGAACAAGAATTTTGATAATCTCTGCAAAAAGATAAGATCAATAGCAGAGAAATCGCAGGAAAGTCACGAAAGGGCTATGCGAATATACCACGAGGTTGATCTGCTCAGAAGAAAGTCCAGGGAGTATCATAAAAAACTTATCGAGAAGTATGGATTAATGAACCCTTTACGTGACAGGGTAACCCTGATTAAGTCGGAGATAACGGAGATCAGGAAAAAACTCGAGCCCCTGAACAAAGAACTTAAGAGAATAAGGCATGAAAGAGAGGCAAAGAGAAGGGAGAGGGATGCGACGAAGGCAAGGGAAAATCTGCAGAAAAGGGGAAGAGTAAGTATCGACGATCTAAGGGTATTACTGGAGAGGGGGGAGATAAGCTTTGAGTGAGATCAACCGCCAAGATATTCGATCTCATCCTCACTCAATCCGTATCTATCTATCAGGTCCAATCTGCTTATCTTTCCGTTCTTTAACAGGGTTCTGAATAATGGTATATATTCCCAATCTATGATCCTTCCAGAGACGTGAAGTAATGGCGATAACTTCTTTCCGATGGATTTTTTGATGGCCCTTTCCCTCTTGGTCTGAGACATCTTGATTATGTAAGAGGGAAATTTATACATCGTAAAGTTCACCCCCTCGCTCTTGGATATATTGACACCGCCGCTCATCAATGGGATTAGATACCTAAGGAAGCCCCAGTACTGTCTGTTGATTATTCTCCCCAAGAAGATGTCTGCCTTAGATATATACCTATATGCTCTCTCTATATCTCCCCTTCTGTAAACCCTGGGCATATTCTCATCGATCCACAAAAGTATATCTTGCGGTTGCTCGTCCAGGTCACGAATTGAGCGAATTGCCCCTTCGAAATCCCTTTTTATCAATATATGATTCAGTGCATTGTAGATATCTATAGATCTGTCTCTCCTCTCCATAATCTCCAGGTCTTTGATGGAGACACTTTTTTTACCCTTGGCGATGGTCTCCAGATCATTTATTGCGGACCTTATATCCCCCCCTGCATTCTCTGCTATCCTTTCCAGGACCCCCTCCTCTGGAGAAACCCCTTCTTTATAACAGATATTCTGGAGTATTTTTTTGATTGATTTAGAGGTTGGTCTTCTCATCTGAGCCTTTTCACAGATCCTCTTTATCGTTCCAAGTCTTCTTGAACCGAAATCCGATGTAATCAAAACGGTAGGGTTTTTTGTCTCCTTTAGGATCTCCGTAACCTCCCCGATATTCTTTATCTGATCCACGTGGTCAATTAGAATTAATCTCCTCCTCCCAAATATACTGCCCGTTTGTGCAGTGGCTCTTGCATTATCTATATTTTCATCTGTGATCTCAACCAGATCGAGATTAAATTCTTTCACTATAGCGTTAACTAAGGCGCTCTTTCCAATCCCCGGGGGACCATAGATTAAAAGGGGCCTCTTCCACTGATATTCTCTCAATGATTGAATCAGCTTTGGGTTTCCAACGATCTCGTCAAGCCTTCTTGGTTTATATTTCTGAGTCCACATCAAATAAAAATAGGTTTTATATACTTAAAGCATCAATATACTAACAATAAATTTTTTTGGAGGTGATAAAGGTGAATGGAACTACATTGTTTACTCTGGAAGGAGTTGATCTGAGTTTTCTGATGCAATCTGTCTCCGAGTTCGTGGTAACTGCTCTAATCCTGGTACTACTCTTTATAGCTGGCTACGTTCTTGGTTATTTTGTTTCAAGAGTTCTCAGGAGGATCTTGCTCATTGAGAGGATTCAGGTAACTCTGGTAAAATCTGGGGCAACGACAACAAGCATGTGGAAATCAATAGTAGAATTTTCGACCCAATACACGACATGGTTACTAGTATTCTTTGTGCTGACATTGGCAGAGGAGAAGGTCCCCATAACGGTCACATTCTTCAATGAATTTATAGTACCACTGACGGTGTTCATCGCCTTGGTCATAATTGGTTTACTGATCGGTGGTTTTTTGGGCAAGCTTACCAAGGATACGTTAGTAACCATCGGTCTGGAAGAGGGTTTGACAAAATATAAGATTGCCGATACTCTCGGGGGGGTACCCATATCGAGTATACTATCAACAATAGTTAAATGGTACGTTTTTCTTTTATTTGTGAGCCAGGCGGTCGAGAAGTTGCTGTCTGAAACTGCAATTCTAACCGAGACGATGAGAAGCCTGATGAGCTACGTACCCAATGCGATACTGGGTCTTCTGGTACTTCTGGTCTCCTTGGTAATTGCCGAATTTGCAGCTAACAGAATCAGGGTTAGAAAGGTAAGCTTTGGCGAAGTGTTTGCGATAGCCATTGAGATAGTGATCGTCTTCTTCGGTGTGATTCTTGCACTGCCAAGGCTCTTTAATATAGATGATCCCGAGGTGTTTCAAACATCCCTGGGGGTTATGACCCAGTCCTTCCAGATTCTGATAGTAGGTGTAGCACTCGGTTTAGCCATTGCCATCGGCTTGGGTTTAAAAGATTCTATTGTGAAGGTAGGAGGGAAGCTCAAGGAAGGAACTGGGTAGGGTTGAGTCAAATCCCTCTTTATTTTTTATCTCTATTCAGTTTTAATATCTCTGCTTCCATTCTCTTTACCCGGGATTCTCATCTCTAAGTTAAGACGAGTCTCCAAGCACTTTGGTAATCCAGCAAGAGCATAATCCCGCGCCACTATGGAGAGAAAGTGCTTTGGGCTTATACATGTTTTATATATGTTATAACATCCGTAATTTATAATTTTCTAAAGTAATATATAATATATACCACGATGAAGATTATCCCCTTTTCCGATAATAGAGGATTTGCCTACTCACCCTTCGTTGTAATAGTTCTCATCCTCCTCGGTTTGGCTATCTCTTTACACCTCACGGAAACGGAGCTGATGGTGATGGAGAGCATTTATAAAGAGGGTCAGATAAATCGGGCAATTCTGGATATGGAGGAGCTGAAATCCAGTGTAAATACCATTGCCCTGTTTGCATCTTACGGGGCAATTTCAAAGAAAACGAACGGAACGAAGGAAGAACTCGAAGAGGAGATAAATAAAAATTTAAACGAATACCTTAAAGACTACAAGCCGGGAGAAATCTCCACGATAGAGGGTAACTTTTCCATCTACGTGGAAAAACTTCCGAACAACTACTTTTTAGTAAAAACGAATAAAATGCCAAGAGCGTGTATAAATACATCAGAGCTTCTTTTGTGCTCGGATCTCGGTATAGAGCGGCTTATAGATAAAAAATGGATCTCTTGATCGCATTTTTAAATCAGGTAGTTGTGTTGTTTTTAATGCTGATCGGAATGTTCATCGGCGATTCCGTAGCCGGTTCGACCTTCGGCCACATTAAGGGCGGAGTGAGGCAATTTCTATATCTCCTACTCTTCGTAATCTTCCTGGTATCTGGGAATTATATTCCCTCCTTAATTGGCATTTACCCCCTGGGGCTTTTAAATTCGATCCTCCTCTTCAGCCTCTGGGGCTTTCTATCCGTTTTTCTAAGCAGATTTCTCCTCTTTTTAATAGACATATCGATATATTTTGGGAAAAAATTAGGGACAAAAAAACAGCCACAGACAATCGTTGCCATAGAAAAATTAATCAGGTACCTACGGGATAGAGGAATGGATTCAGAGGGGATAAAATTTATCCTTTCCATATCCTTGGGCTCTGAAAAAAAGGCAGAGGACATACAGAGCAGGGTAAAGAAGGGGAAACTCAAGAGGGGGATACCAATAGATCCATACAGACTTTCCTCGGCATTTCGACAGAGCGGTTTTGATGTCAACGAGATATTGGAGATTCTCGTAAAATTTCTGGGAGTAACACCAGAAAGGGCCGTTAGAATATGGGAGAGGTCTACGTAAGTCTCCTCGTTAAAAACCCTGACCTTTTTAGTTATTGGGTTTTCTATCCTTAAAGCCTTCATAGGTTTTCTGGCACCATACTCCCTCCGGACAGCACCTCTGCCCTTCCGAGCTCTATCCCGTAGATCTTCGATAAAGGGACTCC
>QMZJ01000019.1 GCA_003663115.1 Candidatus Altarchaeales archaeon
CATCATACGGGCAGATAAGAGCAAGAAACTCAATAAACGACTGGAAAGAGCTAACAAAGAGAGAGGCTATCGAGTTCCATGGACAGTAAACAAGAGGGCAGAAACTACGTTGGTGGCTTATTATGTTAAAAAGAAAAATGGTGGAAAGAAAGAGTGGCACGCCTGGGTTACAAATGTCAATGCATCGCCAAGGAGGATATGGAAAATCTACAAGAAACGTTGGGGCATCGAAACTGGTGACAGGGTGAAAGGAGACTTTCAGGCAAATACATGCTCCAAAAGCTTTACAGTGAGGGTTATGTACTCACTACTGGCGATTTGCCTCTACAATCTGTGGGTACTGATAAACCTCCTGCATGGTTTCGAGATAATCAAAAAGGCTGTTGCCACTTGTAAAAAGTACAAACCTTCAATCACAACTAGAATGGTAAGGAAGAGTTACGAAAGATGGTTAGTAGCAATGTGTGAAGGAGTTGAAGCATAATCATCGACGTATAGGAGGATACTTTCACTAAAAAGCAAAAGAGGGCATATTTATGTCTTTGCAATGATAAATAGATAACAAGATAGGGGGTTGTGCTGTAAAATCCAGCACAAAAAAACAGTTCGGACACCATCAAAAGATGGTGTTTATCTTAGTTTCGATGGTGTTATTCGGAACTACTGTTATGTGCAGAACTTATATAAATACTTTTCGTTTTTTCCGACACAAGGTCTATTCGCTCATAGCAGGCAGCAGTTTCAGTTAGTAGTGGCTCAAGGTATGGACTCTCTTTGTCGTGAGTTTCCGTCAGCTTGAAGGCAGTTAGTTTCTTTCCCAGTTTGTTTCATCGATTTGGGGAGGCCGGTTCCATCTGGACCGAAGATAGGCGTTATTAGTGGAGCTTCATAAAAGTTTATCTCGTGATACTCAGGTTGACTATTTTTCTCCCAACACTCATCCATGGCGATATCTTGGCCAATGCCGTTGGATGGAACTTAACTGGAGTTAGAGCACTGAGATTTAATTTGCACATGCCTATGATATATAAAATTATCTCGGCCTCAGGAATATCCACGAGTATCTTAGGGTAAAAAGGGTTATTAAGAATGCCAGTAATGTCAAAGCTGTGTTGTTTATTGAGAGATGTACAAGCAGGGGTATCGCGAGTGTAAAAAATTTCTTGAGAAGAGAGAGCTCCATGAACTTCGTGCCGAGATAGATGAGTGGTATTGATGCCGTTAACAGAGATACAGAGACCAAGAGGATTAGAAGGATCCATTTGAATAAGAGAGAGATATACCTGGATGTTAATGGATACTCTCCAAGGTAGAATACCGATGCGAATAGGAACAGGAGGATAAGGGTTCCCACCGGATGTCTTACGGCTGAGGAGAACGTGCCTTTAAAATCGACACTGCTCGGAGCCGCTCCCAGCCCGAGGCATACCTGAAGATAGAGGATCAGGATCGTGATGGGGTTTAGGCTGGAGAGAAGGAACTGCTGGTAGAATCTCTGAATTATCAATGCTATGGATCTCAGAATTGATTCGACGGATTGACAATTTACGATGCTTACCGTTAAAATTTCTCCGTGATGATAGCTCTGAGCGAGATTTAAGAGTGCAACAAGCATTATACCGCAACCAAAGAATGGGGCAAAGCCTACGATAAAATTTCTCAGAACAGAGAATCCGTCCCTCGATTGTGTGTATTCCACAGAACCTAAATTACCTCGCGCATCGAGATGGAATAATGAGATACCTATGACTTTGCACCCGGTTATTTTGGCAGCAACTGCATGAGAGAGCTCATGTAATATCGTTCCCGGGGCTATTAGAATTTTAAACCAGAGGGAATTCAGTCTAATGAAGAGATACATCTCTATAAAATCGTTCAACAAAATCTGTATCGAAAAGAGGATTGGTATCAATGCTACGTAATTCCTCAGGATAAATCCCTCCAGGAGATACCAGGAGGCCATAGACAATAAAATAAACCCGGATATGATAAAGAATCTCGATCTCATTGTTATCTATTTCTCATCTGACTCAAAAAGTATATAATATGCCAAGCCTGGAGGATAGAATTAAAGAGATAGAGGAGGAGATTCAAAAAACCCCCTACAACAAGGCTACTCAACACCATATAGGAAGGTTGAAGGCCAGGTTGGCGCATCTGCGCGAGAGGGCCGGGAAGGGGGGTGGTAAGGGAAGGGGAGTGGGCTTTGCTATCAAAAAGGAAGGAGACGCTACCGTAGCCCTGGTAGGCTTTCCGTCGGTGGGGAAATCCACCCTACTTAACAGGCTTACTGGAGCCAAATCCAGGGTGGGGGGATACGAATTTACGACCACGAATATCATTCCGGGGATTATGCCCTACAAGGGCGCCAGGATACAGATATTGGACCTGCCCGGGATGATTACCGGGGCCTCTATTGGGAGGGGTCGGGGACGGGAGATCCTATCAATTATAAGGAATGTTGATCTCATCCTGATTCTGCTGGACGTCTTTCACCCCCAGCAATTAAGGGTTATAGAGAAGGAGCTGTATGATGTCGGAATTCGCCTGGATCAAAAACCCCCGAGGGTCAGTATAAAGAGAACCGTTAAGGGTGGCATCAGGGTAATCTCGGGCGTTAATTTAAAGAGGATCAACGAGAGGACAATAAGAGAGATCCTAAATGTAAATGGAATCCACTCGGCAGATGTTATGTTGCGGGAGGACATAGATGAGGAGCAATTCATAGACGCAGTAATGAAGAACAGGGTTTATATCCCCTCCGTTATAGCTCTGAATAAGATAGATGTGATAAGTAAGAGGGAATTGGATGAAAAGCTGAAGGAGATCGGAAAAAGGGTAATACCGATATCTGCTATTAATGGAAAAAATCTCGGGGAATTGCGGGAGACCATATTCAGAAGACTGGAGATCATAAGGGTTTACATGAGGCCCAGGGGGGGTGTGGTCGATTTCGATGAACCGTTAATCGTGAAAAGGGGCTCTACCGTTGGTGATGTGTGTGATAGAATTCACAAAGGAATCAGAGAGAAATTCAGATACGCGATAGTTCGTGGGAGATCGGCCAAATTTGATGGCCAATCCGTTGGTATAGACCATATCCTGGAGGATGGGGATATCTTAACCATAGTAGAGGGTAGATAAAATGCTCCTAAGGAAGATCTTTATCGGTTTTGTTTCTATACTGTTGATTATACTGTTGATAATTGATCTGTGCCTCATTGTATTCGTTAAAACCATAAATGAAACCCTGCTGAACCCAGAGTTTATCGAGATGGAGCTGGACAGGTTGGGGTTTTATTCTATGATAAGGGAGAGGATCATAGAATCCGTGGGGGACTGGGGGTTTGCCGAGGTTATCGATGGAGTCATATCGGAGGGATGGATAAGGGAGCAGACTCAGACGCTACTGAAAAATACATTCAGTTATCTCAGATCAGAAACGGATATGATAGATATGAATGTCTCCCTGGTTGAAATAAAGGATGAAATTTTAGCTCAGGAATCGTTTCCTCCCTTGATTGAAAACGAGCTCGATAAAAGATTCCCGGATAGCGTAGATCTATTTGATCTCCTTGATCTGGGAAAGACTGGGGTATTGGAGCAGCTGAGAATGTTCTTTGGTTACTTCAAAATTTTCCTCTATCTATTGGTTTTTATCGCGATAACTCTGATTCTGCTTATAATGTTGTTACTTCGCGATCTGAAATCCACCCTCCTCGTTATCAGCATCTCATCGTTGCTCAGTGGGGGAATTTCGTATGGGATTTACATTTTGTTTGTTGACCTAATTTCCGCCCAAATTCGGGGCCCGGAGTTCCTTCCGACGGATTTCCTGTTAGTAATCTTAGAGGATGTCCTGTCTCCGGTAAAAGACTATGGGATATTATTGCTTATAGCGGGGGGCCTGCTGCTTATAATATACCTGATCCTCAGAATAGTGGAGGAGGGCAGGGAAACCGGAGAAGAGGGAACAGAGCAGCTGCTGAGGGAGAGATCAAAGGATTGATTAGAATCAACTCACACTGGAACGGGAACTTTCTCTTTCGCCTTGTCTTCGTGGGCTTCGTCCATTGCGCTCTTTACCGGCATCGATTCTATCCTCAGTAATTCCTGTACGGGTTCACTTTCTGTGTTTTTAGGCTGAAAAGCCCAAATATTAAAACTTATGAAGGCTTTAAGGATAGGAAACCTAATAACTAAAAAAGGTGGATAGAGTCTTAAAGTTTTATGCTTCAGAATCTACATTATACTTAGTGTAAAATGTACTTAGATGAGATAGAAACCACCAGAGATGTTGAAATACCAAAGAATCCGATAGATAGGGTCATTGGACAGGATCACGCTATAGACAAGGTAAGGAGTGCGATAAAACAGAAACGTAATCTCCTTCTGGTTGGTCCCCCGGGGATTGGGAAGAGTATGATCGCTCAGGCACTGGCATTGAATCTGCCAAGACCGAATGAGGAGATACGAGTGATTCATAATCCACAGAACCCGGAGAGACCGATACTTGAGATCATAAAAAGAGAGGAGCTTGAGAAAGAGAAGGAAGCTCAGCCCGTGGGTGGAATCCTCGTTTCACCCAGAGATGTTCCATCCTTCGTTGCAGAACAGTTGGGTTTTAGGTGCTCAAGTTGTGGTGAGATCAGTGATGTCAAGGAGATGATATGTCCAAGGTGTGGTACCAATAAATACAGCAGGATTTTATGGAATAGGAGAAATACCCCCTTTGGGGACATAATAACCGAGGTCTTTGAATTGGGCACGAGAAGACCTGAGAGAGAGGTAAAGACCACTAGGATAGGTAGTGATGGTAAAGAGAAGATCATCGTGTATCAAAATGCCGGTAACGGAAATGTACGTGTTTTGGATCAGTCTGCGCTGGATAGGAGTAGACAGATGAACGAGAAAAAACAGATGAAGGTTCTCGTTCCCATAGACAGGATTCCCTTTGTACACGCGACTGGGGCCTCTGAAACAGAGCTTCTTGGTGATGTCAGACACGACCCATACGGAAGTCACCCAGAGATAGGAACCCCGGCATATCAGCGAGTTATTCCGGGGGCAATTCACGAGGCCCACGAGGGGGTTCTCTTTATCGATGAATTACCACATATGGAGTACCTGCAGAATTTCATCCTAACGGCGATGCAGGAAAAGAAATTTTCTATCGTAGGGAGAAACCCTCACTCAGCGGGGGCCTCCGTAAAGATCAAGGATGTTCCCTGTGACTTCATTTTTGTTGGAGCGTGTAATATAGCGGATATAGGAAGGATTCTGCCCCCTTTAAGGTCGAGGATAATTGGTAATGGCTATGAAATCCTATTGGAGACGACCATGCCCGATATCGATGAAAACAGGAAAAAAATGCTCCAGTTTATCGCTCAGGAGGTGGAGAGAGATGGTAGGATACCCCACGCGAGCAGGGAGGCGATAGAGGAGATCATTAAGGAGTCGAGAAGGCGCGCCTTTGAGCTGGATGGAAAACGACACGCTCTTACCTTGAGGCTTAGGGATTTGGGAGGTCTGATAAGGCTCGCTGGAGATCGCGCAATTCTAGATGGCTCTGAGCTCATCGAGGCAACCCATGTAAAAAAGAGTATTAACGAAGCAAAGCCAATTGAGCATCAAATACGAGAGAGGTATGGCTCCATGTGGAGAGGTGTTAAAAGTGATAGTGCTATTCCTCTAAGATCTGAGAAAAAAGAGGAAGGTTACGTCTGAGGGGGGGGTCATTTCCACTATTCTCCACGTTTTTGGTTTGAATTTTTAGGCGGTTTTCTGGGGAGTTTAGGCACTACACAGAACCACTATTATCTCCCTTCAGATCTCTCTCAGAAATACCGAGACAATACATCAATCCCTTCAGGTTATTTTTTGTTATGCTACCGTCTGCTACCTTCTTTAGAACATCTTTGGCGTTAAAGGCAATCCCGAGACCGGCATTTTTTAGCATTATCTGATCATTAGCACCATCACCGATAGCGATTATATCCTCTCTGGATATATTCTCCCTTTTTGCCAGTTCATCCATGATCTCCGCCTTTCTCTCGGAATCTATGATCTTACCTCTGATCTCACCCGTCACCTTTCCATCCTTAATTACCAGATCATTTGCATACACGTAATCGAACCCGAGTCTTTCCTTCAGTGCGTCTGTGAAATACGTAAATCCACCACTGATTAACGCTATTTTATAACCCATACTCTTTAAGACATTAATCAACTCCTCCGCACCCGGGGTTAATCTCATCTCATCCCTAATTCTTTGAAGTGTGTTCTCAGAAAGCCCTTTTAACATTGCGACTCTCTTTTTAAGTGATTCCTTAAAATCGATCTCCCCACGCATTCCCTGCGCGGTTAGTTCGGAAACCCTCTCCCCAACACCCGCCGCCTTTGCCAATTCATCGATAATCTCAGAATCGATGATTGTGCCATCCATATCAAATAACACGAGCCTTTTTCTAAACCTGGAGATATCCTCTGGTTGAACGATTACATCTACACCTATCTCATTCCCCGTTTTTTCCATGACCTTCCTCAATCTATCCAAGGGTAACCCCTTGGAATCAGCGAGCATCTCCATAGCCAGTAGATCCCCCCGAGCTATCATCTTAATTCTCTCGATGTTTATATTTAGATCGAAAAGTGCTTTTGAGATACCGGCGACTATCCCCGGTTTATCCTTTCCCAGTATCGTTATCCTCTGAATTTTCTTTTCACTCTTATCATATTCTTCGCCATATTCGGATAATGGGGTAATATTTATGTTGAGATCCAGCCCTCTGGAGGATTTATACAATCTAGCCTTAATCTCATCTATATCTGCCGTTGCCTTACTTATATCTATTAACATGAACATAGAGAACAGACCGTGAATTACACTCTGCTCTATATCAATGATATTTACGTTAACTGCGGCCAATTCTCCTGTGATCTCGGCTACAAGACCCTCTCTATCCTTACCTAAGACTGTAACAACAAAGAGATCATTCCCCATCTTTTAGTTCTGGTAGAATAACTATTTCTCCACAATAATCCTACCAAACCTTCCAGAACCTATTTGAAGCTCATTGCGATATTCCTTTGCCCAACCGTTCTCGATTCTTAACTTACTTCCAGGGGTTGCCAGATCAATCTCGTCATTCCATAACGTGAGTTTAACTTCTCCCGTTTCGTCTCTGACTCTGGCATTTGTTACCCTGCCGCTCCCTCTAAAGCTGGTAAACTTCCTGGGCTCCTCAACATCAATTACCTCTACCTCCAAGGTATCAATGGCTGTGTTTGGCTTTAGATCTTTTACTTGCATATAAGGCTCACCTCTAATTAGACTTAAGTATTTAGTAGAGAAGTATAAAAAGTGGGGAGATCTGTAGTGCCTAAACTGTCACTTCCAGTTTTTCTATGTCCCGAACTGCACCACATTGCAGATCTTCTTTAAGGTGGCAATTGCAGACAGCGCGGCTAACCAGCTCGTTTTTGGGTTCTGTAGGGAGGGAACGTTCTCTGTTATCGTTTTAAATTTACCAAAATCTCCATTTACTTGAACCTCATGGATATTTTTATCTGCCATTGGATCGGCAATTACCCTCAGTCTCGTTCTCTCTAAGCCGATTCCAGCTAAACCCAAGGTTGCCGCAACATTTACACTCCTCGGAAATTTCTTGATACCCTCAATGGCGGGGCCGTCATAGAGCACGGTCTCTTCTTTTACGTTAACCCCGAGGGTCTTTGGACTTTTCCTCGTGGTTATCTCCACAGAATCTATATGGACTAATTTTGCCGCATTTATACCGTCCAGACCTACAATCGCTCCAGAAGGTATATATATCCTTAGATTCTTTTCCCTGGCGATCTTCCTCATCTCTCTAAAAAGGGCATCATCAACCAGAGCGCCGACACTCATTATCATCAAATGCTTTCCAGAAGACAGGATCTTGGTTGCGTATTCCCTAACGGCTTCCTGTGAGGCCGCCTCAACAACCAGGTCCGAACCTCTGACTAAATCCTCTATATTATCGGCTACTGGAACGGTAAAGCTTATACCTTTGTTAAAGTCCTCTATGGTCTTCTGACTTTTATCAAAGATCTTCACCAGCTTACAGTTTATAATCCCCCTGTCGATGGCATTTGCTATGAACCTGCCGATGTTGCCACAGCCCAGTAAAGAAATTTTGATCATTTTCTAATCCTAATGAATTCAAGTTTCATCAATATATATGTAAAAATAATGGTAAAAAGGAGTGGTATCAGATGTATCTTGGATACGGGGCGCAGCTCCGTAAGTTTTTCCATATCCGCGAAATCCGTTTTCTTAAGGTAGTGTTTAATCCCCCTTTCATGTCCGGCCCCAACTATGGCCATAATACTCTCCCCTGGATATTTTTCCTGTAATCTCAGGAGCATATGGGCCATGTACCTATCTCGTTCATCGACCAGCGCGGAATAAAGCGCTGGCAGACTTTTCTTTAGTTCTATCATAATCCTTTCTATATTCTCCTCCCTTAGAATCCCATCTATATTGGTTCCCAGTAGATCACCCACGAGCCCCAGGTCACGGCTGCTCCTCGTAAACAGCCCGATCTTTTCCTTTATTGGTATACTCAGGATATGATTTAGCGTTATCTCAATGTCCCTATCGATCAGAGCGATCCTCCTGCCAGAGGTCCTTGCAGATTGAATAGCCACGACCATCTCGGATCCCGGATGAACACCAAATTTCCTACCGAGGTCCCTCTGAATCAGCGCCAGGAATCTCTCCAATAATACAGGAAGTGACCCCCCTCCCACCATTTCCCTCAGCAAGGCTCTGAAATTAATATCATCCTCGGAGAAGTCAAGCCTCCATCCGCTCTTCTCCAACGCCTTGAATCTTTTAGTATCGAGCTCAAGGGCTATAATATCTGGCTTTTCCTCCTCGATGAATCTCTCAACGTCCCTCACGCTCCTCTCCAGGATATGTCCAGTTCCAACGATTTTTATCATATTTATACCTATCTTACATAATTTAATATATTCGGGGTTAAAATGAGCAAAAGACTATCACAGATCTATGGGATGGACATATTTACTGAAAAGGCAGAATACGTTGGGAAGGTTGGTGATATAATTCTGAATATAGAAAATGGGGAGATAATGCAATTAAGCCTGAGAAAACTCACAAGTAAGGAGGGCGCGGATATAAGGAGGATCCTACAGGAAGAGACCATCCCATATGACGAGGTCATAAAGGTCGGGGACATAATAATCTGCAAGAAAAACCCCCTGAGGGAGAGAAGATCTAGGGGGAGAGGGGCCCTGAGAGCAACCGCATGATATATCCCACGACAGTTTAATTAATTCTATTTACCTTTAATTATTCTGGAATCTCCTTATGTAAGATTTCTTGAAAAATGCGAATATCCAGAATTGGCGTAATAGCACACAGAAGGGTAGAGAGTGAGCTGGCGAGGAAGATAGCCGATAAATTATCCAGAAATGCAGATGTATTCTTCGATCCGATAACAGCGGAAAAGATCAACCGGGAGAAGACAGAGGTGAAAGATATGCGGATAGACCTCGCCGTGATCGTTGGTGGGGACGGAACTATCCTGTGGGCGGTCAACGAACTGTCCAATGAACCATTGATCCTGGGCATTAATGTGGGGAAGGTCGGGCATCTCGCGGAGCTAAGCCCGGGGGATATCCCAGATAAATTAGACCTGCTGTTGAGGGGGGAATTCTTCATTGATGAGAGGATGAAATTAAAAATAGACGATGAGGTTGAGGCATTGAATGAGGCGCTGATTTTATCAAGACAGGCGTCACTCCTCGAGTTTAAGATAAGCATAGACGATATCGAGGTTGCCAGATTTCGCGCAGATGGAGTTATGGTTTCGACGCCCACCGGGTCAACGGGTCATTCGATGTCCTCCGGGGGGCCCATCCTGCATCCGAGGGTGAGGGCATACATAATCACGCCAGTAAACCCTTTTTTGAGGGAGCAATCCCCTTTGGTCGTACCGGCGGATTCTGAAACGGGGATAGAGTTAATTAGAGAGGGAAGAGATGCCCAGTTAATTGTAGATGGGCGAATAACCAGGGAGATAAAACCACACCAAAGGGTATCAATCAAAAGGGCGAAAAAAACTACGAGATTTGTGAGATTCCACGAGAATTTTGACTACGATCACATTAATATAAAAAGGAAAAGATGAACAAACGGGAGAGGCTCTTGAAGTTGATCCGAGAAAGAGCATTGTCCATGGCCCCGATAACACTGACATCTGGAAGAAAGAGCAATTATTACATCGATTGTAGATTAATTACCCTGAGCCCGGAGGGTGCAACCCTGACAGCAGAGATACTATTTGATGCGCTAAAGGGAAAAGACATAGATGCACTTGGTGGCTTAAGTATCGGGGCAGACCCGATCTGTGGGGCATTCTCTGTTATAAGCTATCAAAAAGGAAAGCCAATCCCAACCTTTATTATTAGAAAAAAACAAAAAGAGCATGGAAAACAGAAGTTGATCGAGGGCCCATTGAAGAATGGGTCCAGGGTTGTAATAGTAGATGATGTCGCAACGACCGGGAATTCATTGCTTAAAGCCATAAATGCGGTGGAGGAGTATGGCTGCGAGGTACTTGGGGTAATTGTTCTCGTCGATAGACTCGAGGGCGCCAGAGAGAAGCTAACTAAAAGGGGTTATGAATTAAAGAGCATTTTCACGAGAGAGGATGTATTAAAAAATGAACAAAAAAGTTCTTGAAGAGAAACTCCTCAGGATGGTTGAGGAGGACCTCGGTTCGGGAGACATCACGACAGAATTCGCGCCAAGGAAGAGGGTTAGAGCGGAGATCATATCAAATAACGATTGTATTGTCTCTGGGATCTATGAACTGAGAACCCTGTTCAATTTATTTAACATAGAGGTCCTTGAATCTGTGAATGACGGGGATAAGGTAAAAAAGAGAGAAAAAATCTTTATCCTCTCTGGGGACTCTAATGATATCCTGCTGGTCGAGAGAACCGCCCTGAACATACTATCGAGAATGAGTGGAATTACCACATTAACGAGCGAATTTATCCGGAGGGTAAAGAGAATTAATCCAGAGATAAGGGTTGCCGCAACGAGAAAAATAACGCCCCTCTTCGGTTATTTTGAAAAAAGGGCCGTGAAGATAGCCGGCGGCGATCCACACAGGTCTGGTCTTTACGATCTGGTCTTGATCAAGGACAACCATCTCAAACTCTTTAAGAACGTGAGGGAGGCCATCAGAATGGCCAAACGAAAGGCGTCATTTACCCATAAGATTGAGATAGAGGTCAATAACGTTAAAGACGCTGTAACATCTGCCGATGAGGGGGCAGATATAATCATGCTAGATAACATGTCTGTAGAACAGGTAAAAGACGCGGTTTCAAAACTGAGAGAGAAAAATCTGAGAGAGAAGGTGATCCTTGAGGTATCTGGTGGAATAACCTTAGACAATATCTCGGATTATTCTAGACTTGGGGTAGATGTGATATCCATTGGTAGACTAACGCATTCTGCACCAGCTCAGGACTTTTCCTTAAAAATTCTCTGAGTTTTCCTTTTTAAATGAGTGTTTCTAAATGATAAATATCAATGATTTCAAGTAATAATCCCGTTTTCAAGAGATTGGAACTGAGTTTGTTTCTCTTCATCCTATTACTCATATTCTCCCTTTCTCTATATGCCATTGTTGCAGATGAGCTCTTGATGTGGAGATCCATCGCGATCGGTTTTGGAGTCTCTCTTTCTGTATTCCTGTTTTATCCAACGATCAGGGGGATTAAGGTGGGAGATATAATTATGGTACCGATATGGAAGGAGATTGAAACGCCCTTTATGGAGGAGTCATACGTGGATTCCGTTCCAGCCATGGCGATGGAGCCCGGAAGGAAGAACCACGTCATTGAGGTTCAACTTGGGGATGGAACGAGGGGTTTAGTTAAGGTATTGCACTATGGCTTTATATCGTTTCCAGAGGGCAGGCTCATTGAGGTAGAAAAGCCGTTGAGGGAGATACAGGTTATCTAAATTCCCTTAAAATTTTACCGCTCCTCAAATCAATAACGAGAGAGGGTTTACCTACCCTGCATCTGCCGGAATCTATGGCGAGATCCACCTTCGCTATAATCTCTTCATCGATTTCATCGAGGCTTACCGGGGCCTTCTTCCCCGAGATATTGGCCGATGTGGTTATTATCGGAATTCCAGCATTCTCTATCATACCTTTAACTACCCTGTGATTCGGTATTCTAATCCCGACAGTATTCTTTCCGGCGGTTATAAGCTCGGGGATCGATTCCCTCTTTCTGGCAACGAAGGTGTACGGTTTAAGGATATTGTCCCTGATAAAGCATTCTTCTTTTCTCGTAAGAAATGCGTATCTTTTTACCATCTCCAAGCTAGAAAATGCAACGGATAATGGTTTTTTCCTGTTTCGTTTCTTGATCTCAAAAATCTTTTTTATGTTCCCCGTTATGGAGCAACCGATGCCGTAGACCGTATCCGTTGGATATATCAGGATCTTACCCTCCCTTATGGCAGTTGAAGCGAGAGCTATTAATCCCTCTTCGGGATTTTCTGGGTCTATCCGGAGAATTTTCATGGCCCCACGAATC
>QMZJ01000020.1 GCA_003663115.1 Candidatus Altarchaeales archaeon
GCTAAATGCCTGCGGGAGGCAGGACGAGTCGGAGATAGGGGTTCGGGTTTGCTTGGGGGACAGGGGAGAGTACTGGACGAGGGCGAAGGGCATACTTCAGAAACACAGGAGAATGTTGAGGGAGGGCATTGAATATCTCGAGGAGATTGGAACCAAGAGCATGGAAAGATTCAATTACTTCGATTCCGAGGGCCTCATTGGCGAGAACATTATCGGTGTAGTGGCTGGAATGGCATACGGGGCCGGGATAATACCCCCGAATAAACCAATCCTGGCATTTGCGGATGACAGGGATGATCCAGAATTTTTAAAGGTATCTGCGAGAGCGAACTGGGATTTAATTGGGAGAGGAATACATCTGGGAAACGCAATGAGAGAATGCAGCAGAGCCGTCGGTGGCGATGGGGGGGGCCATGATATTGCGGCCGGGGCCCGAGTTCCAAGGGAGAAGAAGGAGGAGTTTCTGAGGTGTGTTGATAAGATCTTTAACAAACAGCTGAGGGGTTAACTTTTATATATCAATTCCAATAGATTACTTCGTAGGCTAGTCATCCTTGTTCTTGGATGGAACGGATTTCGATCTTTTCCATGCCGAGATAGAATTGTAGATTGGCAATCTTGGCTTTAAAATGGCGAGAATTCACGCGAGAAGGAAGGGCAAGTCCGGCTCGAAACACCCATACAGGACATCAAAACCGGATTGGGTACCCTATGAAAGCAGGGAAATAGAGGAGTTGATAGTAAAGCTGGCAAAGGATGGAAATTCTCAAAGCAAGATTGGAATCATTCTCAGAGATCAGTATGGAATCCCCAGCGTGAAGGATTTAACGGGGAAGAAGATAGGTTATTTCTTAAGGAAGAACAAACTGGAATCTAATTTACCGGAGGATATTCAGAATCTCATAAGAAAGGCTGTAAACCTGAGAAAGCACTTAGAGAAACACAAAAAGGACAAACACAATAGAAGAGGTCTACAACTGATCGAATCAAAAATTAGGAGACTTGCAAAGTATTATAAGAGAGAGGGCAGATTACCCAGTGATTGGAGATATGAACCAGAGAGGGCGAGATTAATGATCTAGGGTTATTATGAAGATTATAGCGATATTAAAAACGGAATCAAAGTCGGGATTGGCCGACGACTAAGGTGCGTTTCGCCCTTCGGGCTCAAGCGCACTTAATATGATTCCATGATTGGGTATTCAGTGGGGCTGAACGGAGTGAATGCCTCGCTTTCGCCAGCCTTTATTAAAGGATGGTCGGGATTGGCCGACCGCAAAACTGCAAAGCAGTTTTGGGTCCCTCGAATCTTTGATTCGAACGGACGACTAAGGTGTGGTTTATGTGGGATCTAGGATGAAATTCAAAGCCGTATTAAAAACGGAATCAAAGGATGCAAAAAGTGTCGCATCGGCACTAGATATAGATAACGTCAAGCTGGAAAAACTTCGGGTGGAAACAAAATCAGAAAGAGACAAGATATTAACCAGGATAGAAGCTGAAAACATCAATACATTGATAAATACACTGGACGATATAATACGCTGCCAGATAGTGGCCGAGAAGATTATTACATAAAAATGGCAAAGAAGATAAGTTCATGGAAGCAAAAATCGATCTATACAATAGTTGCCCCAGAAAACTTTGATTTTCAGGAGCTCGGGGACACCGTCGCGAATAGTCCAGAAAATTTGATTGGAAGGACGATAGATGTTTCATTGAGGGATCTAACCGGGGATAAAACAAAGCAGCACCTGAAGTTAGTGTTCGAGGTAAATGAGGTCAGGGATAATAAGGCACATACGAGATTCAAGGTATTTAATGTTAATCCAGGATATCTGAGATCGAAGGTTCGCAAGGGTACAAGCAAGATAGATTGTATACACAGGATTGACCTAGAGCCGAACTTAAGGGTTCAGGTCAAGGTCGTGGCGGTTACACATCAGAATACAAAGACATCCAGGGTTAGAGACATAACAGCCAGGATATTGGAGATCTTAGAGAAATACAGGAATACGAAATTGGATGACTTTATCCAGGCTGTTCTCTTCGGAAAACTGGGTACTGAGATCTACCGTGAGATAAAGAAGATAGTCCCCATCAAGAGGGTTGAGATAGAGCAGGTTAAGGTTCTTTGATTTAATTGTTTAATCTGAGCTGTATATAACCTCCCTCTCAGTCAGATCGAGCACCAGGAATTTCTCTCTCATTTCCTTGAGGATATCGGAATTTTTTATCAGTTTTACAACGTCGGTTGCCTTGCATCCGGATTTGGAGCTTAGCAATAAGACTGCCATCCCGGGGGAAAATTCTAGGATACGCCACAGGTGCTTTAGAATCTCATCGAGGTTGCCAAATTCGATGGTAAAGGTTATATTTGGTTCGAGCCATATGAGATCTATCTTGCCGAGATTTATACCGTAGCGAATCACGGATGTGTCTTTCCTGACTGTAAAACCGTGTTTTTCCCCAAGGCCTCTGTAATAATCTATTACCGCTTCCTTGTAACCGAGTTCAGAATTCTTTACATGCTCTTCCAGCTCCTCGAAGTTTGTTAGTATCTCTATCATTCGAATCCCCTGCAGAATTTTATCGCTTCGGGAATTTTATCTATGCAATCCGTTGCCGTTAGTGAATAACCAAATCTCTCAAGGGCGAGATCACCGGCCAGACCCGATAGGAATGCTCCCGCACAGGCTGCCGCGAATCCATCTGTTTTACAGGAGAGGGCACCAATGATTCCAGCTAACATATCCCCCGTTCCACCGACCGTCATGCCCACATTTCCGGTACGGTTTAACCTCGTTTTTTCCCCGTTTGAGATAATATCTGTCTGACCTTTGAGAAGGATAACGCTTTTCGTTTTCCTTGCAAATTTTTTCACTATCTCTACCCGTTCATCGAGATCCTCGTCATACTCCTTGAATAATGTCTTGAACTCCATTGCATGCGGCGTTAGTATGAAATTTTCCCTGATATGTTCTATCTTTATTAATTTCAATGCATCGGCATCCAGGATTACCGGCTTGTTGATCTCTCTGAGGAGTCTCTTCAATGCATATCTCGTTTCATTCTCAGTCCCCAGCCCGTTTCCGATAACCAGGGAATCAAAATTCATTTTTAGTATCTGTTCTACATCATCTCTCTCAAGATAAAATTCGGATCTTAAGGGATTTACTATTAGATCTGGATCGAGTTGCATTCTTTCAGACACACAGGAGGGACAGCATATTATCGCTAAATCAACCCCGGTTCTGAGGGCCGCCCTACCAACCAGTGCGGGGGTTCCAGTAAACTCCTTACTGCCCCCTATTATGAGCAATCTGCCAAAGTCTCCCTTGTGTTCGTATCCATGCCTCCTGGGCATAGCCAGATAGACATCACCGGGACCGCAGTAGAGTTCGGCCTCTCTGGGAATTCCGATATTCACAACTTTAGCATCTGCAGTTTTTGCGAGATGAAAGGAAAGAACGAGGTCGGCATTGATCCCGGGGGTCGGGCGATCGACGGCTATCTTATAGGCCCTTGATAGGTTTATAACATCCACCAGGCTTTTTATTGGCTCCCTTAGTTCGCCCTTTATACCGACGCCGACCAAGGAATCTATGATGAGGTCAAATTTATCCAGGTCCTTCTTTATTTTTTCGCAATCTCTGGAATCCCGGATGGTTTCGATCTCAACGGAATTTAGTTTTTTAATTATGTCGAAATTCTTCTGGCACTCCCTACTTCTTCTCCCCGTCAGTGTATAGACTCTTACCCTCTTGCCAATGGAGGAGAGATGTCTCGCCGCAACTAAACCATCACCGCCGTTATTTCCCAGACCAGAGAATACCGCGATGGAATTAAATTCTTCCGAGTTTCTGGCTATCTCCCTTCCGGCATTTTCCATTAACACGAGAGGCTCAATCCCCAGATAGGCAGAGTTCATGTCAATGGCTTTGCTTATCTCTGAAGAATTCATCTTTTTAGCCATAGGCGGGGGTTAGCGTTTTCTCTCTGTCAATGATCCCCTCCTCGTATCTCTTCATATCGATCTTAGAAACAGATGGCTTTATCTTTTTCAGTGCCCTCTCAAAGTTTTCCCCGGTGACCCTGTCTGACTTTATGTTCTTCCTGAGTGCGATCATCGCGGCCTCCCTGCAAACTGCCTCAATATCGGCACCACTATAACCATTTGTTTTATTAGCAAGTTCCTCCAGATCAACATCGTGAAGGGGCATATTCCTCGTGTGTATCTTGAATATCTCCAATCTCGCATCTCTGTCTGGTGCCGGGACTAGAACCCTGCTGTCAAACCTACCGGGTCTCAGGAGTGATGGGTCCAGTATATCCGGCCTGTTTGTGGCCCCTATGACGATTACATTTTCCAGGGTTTCGATACCATCCATCTCGGTTAACAATTGATTTACTACTGTCTCGGTTACGTGCGATCCGGCACTTACATCCCCACTCCTTCTAGGAGCAAGAGCGTCGATCTCGTCAAATAATATTATAGTTGGTGCCGTCTGTTTTGCCTTTTTGAATACCTCCCTCACCGCCCTCTCTGACTCACCAACCCACATCGAGAGCAATTCGGGTCCCTTAACGGCAATCAGATTGGCTTCGGACTCACTTGCACATGCCTTAGCGAGAAGGGTCTTTCCACATCCCGGGGGGCCATAAAGAAGGACGGCTTTTGTTGGTCTTATCCCCATCCTTTTAAAGGCGTCGGGATATTTCATTGGCCACTCGACCGCCTCCTTCAATTCCTGCTTTATCTTTTCTAAGCCACCGATATCCTCCCATTTCACGTCGGGAATCTCAACAAAGATCTCACGAAGTGCGGATGGGCTGACGCTTTTCATTGCTCCAACGAAGTCACGCTTCTCTACCCTCAGATTCTCGAGAACCTCTACCGGAATCTCCTCTCTTTCCAGATCGATTTTCGGTAGTACTCTCTTTAGTGCGTTCATTGCAGCCTCTCTCGTGAGAGCCTCCAGATCGGCACCGACGAAACCATGGGTCGAATTTGCGATCTCATCCAGATCCACATCCTCCGCTAATGGCATTCCTCTCGTGTGTATCTGCAGGATCTCCTTTCTACCGTCCCTATCGGGGACCCCTATCTCGATCTCGCGATCGAATCTCCCGGGTCTTCTTAGAGCGGGGTCTATCGAATCCTCCCTGTTCGTCGCTCCTATGACGATAACATTGCCTCTACCTACCAAACCATCCATTAGAGCCAATAGCTGAGCAACAACCCTTCTCTCCACCTCTCCCCTAACATCCTCTCTCTTCGGGGCTATAGAGTCTATCTCGTCTATAAAGATTATAGAAGGGGCATTTTCTTCGCCCTCCTTGAATATCTCTCGAAGCTTTCGCTCCGATTCTCCGTAATATTTGTCCATTATCTCCGGTCCATTTAGTGGTATGAAGTGGGCATTACTCTCACTGGCTACAGCTCTGGCAATTAGCGTTTTTCCCGTTCCGGGTGGGCCATAAAGCAGCACGCCCTTTGGTGGTTTAATACCCAATTTTTCAAATAATTCTGGATGCTTTATCGGGAGCTCGACCATCTCCCTTACCCTCGATATCTCCTCTTTTAGGCCCCCAATATCTTCATATCTAACTGCTGGCGCTTCTGCAACCTTCATCGGCTTTTCCTTTATCTCGAACTCTGTGAAATCCTGAACCTGAACTATATCCTTTGGTTCCGTCTTAGCTACTATAAAGGGTATCGCCTGTCCCAGGACCCCAATGGTTAAGGTATCACCGACGACCAGAGGTCTTCCCAGGAGCCTCTGTCTCAGATGTGCCCCGAAATCTCCACCAAACCGTATCTCATGTCTTGTGGGTGCTATAGTTACGCGTCTGGCACCCGAGAACTTGGCCTTTCTAACGATAACCCTGTCCCCCAGAGACGATTTAGAGTTCTGTCTCAGGATACCATCCATCCGTATGATACCCAATCTGCTGTCCTGTATGTGTGATGGCCAGACAATTGCTGCGGTCTTCTTTTTCCCCTCTATCTCTATGATATCGCCCGACGTTACATCTAAGTTTCTCATAGAATATTCATCTATCCTGGCTATACCCCTGCCAACATCATTCTGGAGGGCCTCCGCGACCTTTAGCTCAAGACCTTTCTTTCCGACCATCTTCGATCTTCCATGAGTAATATACTATGGATTTCAATAAAATAAATATTACCAGTACTCGTTCTTCATTATCTCTCTTAAAACGGTGGTTGTATAGCATCCCCTTGAAAGCGAGAACCTGAGAGCCGCCTTTTTCTTTCCTTCATTTAATTCGTCTTTATCTATATTCAGAATCTTGAAGCCTTTTACATCCATAAAGCAATCCCTGTATACTCCTCCGGAGCTCAACTCGGGCATCTCACCTATCTTAAAATTTTCCTGGGAGATTCCTTCCTCTTCCAAAATTCTTGAGGTGATCTCGTCCAATTTAATCTCATAGCCGGCAAGGGGAAGTCTCTCTATCTCGATTCCCTCTCGTATATACCGACTTAATGCCTTGTTGAAAACATATGCCTGATAGGCGTGGACGAACATCCATCTCAATTTCTTTGGCAACCTTCTTAGGGCACCTATGAAATCCGTTGGGGTTTTAGCAAGAAAATTTAGCATCGCCAGCTCATAGCCAAGGTGTTTGGGAAATCTCCTTAGAGCCCCTTGAAAATCCTCCGTCTCCGATAGAAATTTCCTCGCTTCCTTACTTTCTTCGCTTTCTCTCTCATAGATATCGGCTAAATAGATCATAACTGCTCTTTTAAAATCCCTCTTCAGTATCTCTCTCCCAACCAGATGGGTTATAGGTCTTACTGTCCCGAAACGCTGTACCCCAAAGAAATTTGGGATCTTGTAATTCAATTCATTTAATACAGAATTGATTCTGTCTCTCAGTGTACCGTCATCCAGTCCCAGATCCCTGATAATAATGGTAAACCTGTTCCCCCAGAGGTCCCCCAGGGTTATACGTTCACTGGAGTAGCTAAAATCCCTGAAGCTTATGTCCTTAATCCTGACCCTTCGCAATTCCTCCGAGGATATATTCCATACGGAAACCCTCTGAGTTGTCAGTGCCCTTTTATCCTTCGTCCCAGCAAAGCCGAACCTCTTCCCGCTCACATTCAATCTCTTCGAGATAACCCTTATTGCACGTATCGTATCCCAGTTATATTTCTGGAGCGTAAAGTGCAGATATTCCTTTCTCTCTCCTTCATTGAATCTAACCTCTTTATCCAGCTCTAAAACCCTTCCATCCGGCATTATCTCCTCAACAAGGAAGTCCTCCGGAATCTGCTTAATTCTTCCACCAATCCCCTCCATATCTGACTTATAGAGCTCCATCCCCACCGAGTACTCGAGCGCTGGCGGTTTTATCTTCATATATTAAATAATTATCACCATGGCAAATTTAACCGACCTGCAAAAACAGGTTTCAGAGTATGATAAGAGATATGGCTGGGACAGGGACAGAGCCTCACATATCGTATTGCACATGAGTGAAGAACTCGGAGAGATCTCCAGGAGGATTCTGCGCTTTGAGGGTTACAAGATAGAGAAATTCGATCAGAGGGAGCTCGCAAGGGAATTAACGGATCTGCTCTATCTAACGCTGAAGCTCGCAAATAAATTTAAGATAGATCTGGATAAGGAATGGAATTCCATGTGGAAGAGATACGAGAAGAAGACGAGCAGGAAGTGAAAGATTTAAATGCGTTGATTACTAATTATCTAATATGTTTAAGGACAGGTTATTAATTGAGGAGTTGGAAGAGGTAAAAAAACTCGGCTTCAAAAGCAAGGAGGAATTCATAGCGGAATCAATTAGAACCTATCTTGCTGCAAGAAAAGATCTGAGGGTAGCCTTAGCTGTAAATTTATACAAAGATGAGAAGATTTCAGTGGGTAAGGCAATGGAAATATCTGGTTTGAATATAGAGGAATTAAAAGAAGAATTAGAGAAGAGAGGAATAAAGAGGATAACTTTTGATACAGAAGCTGCTTCTGAGAATGTTTTGGGATATCTGGGAAGATGATCATACTTGATACCGACTTCTTGAGTTCTTTTCTGAAAATTGATAAACTCGATTTAGTGAGGAATTTCTTTGGAGAAGATCTTTATATCCCAATATCCGTGCTAAAGGAAATATCACAAACAGAACTTATTAAAAAGTTGATCGAAAAGAAATATGTAAAAGTGATATCAATGAAAGAAGAGGATGTAAAAGGTAAGGCAGTATTGGGAAGGGGAGAAATTGAGTGTATATCTTTAGCCTCGGAAAATGACATACTCCTGATGGATGATAGAAAAGCGGGGAAAATTGCGATGGAAAATAATGTAAAGGTTGTAAATATCCCGGGATTTTTGCTCTCTCTGAAGAGGTCAAATTACCTATCACAAAATCAATTAAACAAGATTATAGATGACCTAAAGGAAAAGGACTGTTATTTCTTTACCAAGAGTGATGAAAAGAAATTGAGGAGCAGGTAGAATTTGCAAAGAAGATAATTGGGAGATACGAGAAGAAGACGAGCAGGAAGTGATTCATAGCGAGGTAAGGAGAAGTAATGCAAGTAGAATCGTGGTAGATACCATCAGAATAATAAACAACCAATCCACTCTGTCTGTCCCTGGTAATTTGGGTAGATACTCTGAGAGTCTCATTTTAAAGATAATACTCCCAGTTATTATATAAGACATACTTACCATCTATGAGTTCAGTGACGGGTATTTTCTTTCCGGCTTTAATCAATTTCTCTTGACCCTTCTCCCTCACTCTTAACTCGATCCTGAATTTTTTAGATGGGTTATCTATAGTCGAGACGAGTAGACCTACGATCTCTCCCTTTCTAATTGCACCAGCTTCAATAGCCTGCTTCGTGAGCTCAATGGGGACCCCGGCTATGTACTCAACCTTTTCTATCAATATCTCGAGCATTTTATTCTATAATTTAGATTGAATGTTTAAATATTTGTCCGACTATATAATATTTATGCGATAATTATATTTATAGACCGAGAAATGTCGATATATAAGTCGTAATGGTAATCAGACATTAGAATAGAAGAAGACGAACGGGAGGTAATTATCCGATGACCTTTCTAACGTTCTTGAAGTGAATTTTAGAAACATATGGAAGGATCTCCCTGGGTATCTCATCTGGCCTCGATTTTCTCAGATCTATACCGAATTTCTTATCCAGTTCATCAACCTGCTTCTCGAAGATATACTTTGCCAGTATACTTGCAGTGGCGACGGGAATCTCTGATTCCCCCCGAATTTTTTGAACTATCTCTACACCCGTTTTATCCAGGTCCCTTAGCCTGAATTCCATCTTTTTTAAATCGAATTTATCTATTATAACCTTCAGCCTTTCGTATTTCAGTTTACCAATTAGGTCCTTTATCGCCCTGGCATGAGCCCAAGCCATCAGATCATTGAGGCTTTTTCCCTCCAGTCGAAATTTTCTATAACTCCTGTTGTAGGTTTCCGGCATCAGTATAAGGGGTTTTCTTATAAATTTTAATCTAACTAACCTGTCGCCCAGATCGAGCAATCTCCTCTTCCCCAGTTTTTTACTGTCTTTAACCCCAAGTTTTCTAAGTTCATTGATCTCCCTTGGCTTTAGAGCGACACACTCCACGACCAGGGGGCCGTACCACTCGCCCTTTCCGGCCTCATCCGTCCCAAGCATGTATGTGTATTCTTTTTCAATCTTCAGTACCTCATCGATAATCCTCCTCATCTCTGAGCTGTCATTATAAACCAGCCTCCCGGATTTATAGAGTATCATCCCGATACCCTTATCCTTTACCCTGAGGAGCTCGTGTCTACTCTTTACGGGGATCCTTGGCAATCCATATCTCTCTATATACTCCTTTACCCTCTCTATCTCCTCATCTTGCAGAGTAATGGAAACTGGCATATTATGTAAATATTACTCTGTACTACCAATATATCATAAGATGAGTCCGAGAATAGACCCGTGGGGTACAAATGATATAGAAGATTACAGAAACCTCTTTGATGAGTTTGGTATCAAATCATTTGAAAGGTTCAGAAGAAAGCTCTCTGATAACAGGTATATACGGAGAGGAATCATCTTCGGACACAGGGATTTCGATAAGATCATGAATTCTATTCAGAAGAGGGAGGACTTTGTAATGATGACCGGTTTAATGCCCTCCGGGAAATTTCACCTTGGCCATAAGATGGTTGCCGATCAGATCATCTTTTATCAGGAGATCGGCGCGGAGATCTTTCTGTGCAGCGCGGACCTCGAGGCCTACGTTGTTAGGGGAATGGATCTGGAGATGGTAAGGGATATTGCCATAGAGGAATATCTGACAAATTATGTAGCATTGGGTCTGAAGGAAAGGAATCTAAGGTTCTGGTTTCAAACCGATTATGTTACTCCATATTACAGGCTCAGGGACATGCTCTCAAGAAAGGTAACCTTCAGTGAATTGAATGCCATATACGGCGATCTGGCCCCCGGAAAGATATTCTCTGTAATAACTCAGGCCGCCGATATCCTACATCCACAGCTAGAAGAGTTTGGAGGCCCGAGACCAACCGTAGTTCCAGTGGGGGCAGACCAGGATCCACACCTAAGATTAACGAGAGATCTGGCATCGAGATTTCAAACGGAGTTTCGCTTTATTTTACCATCCTCTACATACCACAGATTTATGAGAGGCCTTCATGGAGGAAAGATGAGCTCCTCGGATCCGAAGTCTTATATCGCATTGACCGATGAGCCGAGGGATGCGATGAATAAGATAATGAACGCAAAGACGGGAGGGAGGGCGACGGTAGGCGAACAGAGAGAGAAGGGAGGAATCCCGGGAGAGTGCATGGTATATGATCTTTTCCTTTATCATTTAATTGATGATGATCATAAATTGAAAAAGATATATGAAGATTGTATTTCGGGAGCTAGAATATGTGGGGAGTGCAAGGCAAACTGCGCGGAATTGATGGTCAATTTTCTCAGAGAGCATCAGAGGAGGAGGGAAAAAGCCAAGGATGCTGTTGACAGGATTTTGGGAAAAAGGTAGATGAAGCGGGGTGTTTACAGATGAGGATATCTTTCTTTTTGATATTTGTCGTATTGGTGTGTGGTTGCGTAAATAAAGAACCATCATCTACAACAACCTCTGTATCTCTAACTCTGGCTACAACTACAACTACAACAACCTCTACCACTACAACTACAACAACCTCTACCACTACAACTACAACAACCTCTACCACTACAACTACAACAACCTCTACCACTACAACCTCATCCACGATCATCCAGAAGGGGGAGATATGCCTCTACATATTTCACAACAATAAAGGAAAACCGTGCTTAGCAGAACTCGATTTCCTGAAGAGATTACAGAAGAAGTATCCCAATCTGGTGGTAAAGGAGTTCATAACAAACACCCCGGAGAATATCGATTTATTCTATAATCTGACAGAAGAGTATGGTGTTTCTTCCCGATACGTTCCCGTTACTTTTATAGGAGATAAGGCATTTGTCGGTTACTCCGGTGACGACTATACCGGGAGGAGAATAGAGAAAGCAGTTAAGTCGTGCGTCGATTGCGAGTGCCCCACATAACTGGCAGATTCCACTAACATTGGCCTTAGTGAGGATGCGACAGTTATGAGAGATAAGCTCATTCCATAATGTCCCTCTTCATCCTCTCATATTCCTCTCTCGTTATCTCTCCCTTCACGTATCTTAACTTGAGAATCTTCAGTAGGTCCTCATCAGCGCCTTCCTTTCTATTTTCCATCCCGGAAATCCTGTATCTTCTGGACTCCTCCCCATCCATACCCTCGAACCTGCCGTCTATACCCTCCTGTATCGTGCTCGAAATCGCCTGAGCTTCGTCGTTGGGTATCGCTCTCAACATCAGATCATGAGAGAGGAACCTCATCTTTATGGCAATGGTTGAGTTAAGTATGCCCCTGTGAACGATTACGTTTCCCATGTCCGAGTACCTGAAATCCTTGTTGGTGGCAGTAAACCCAAAGAGCTTCGGTCTCCTTACCATTACTCGCTCAGTGGTTACTATAATCGAATCTGGTGTGAACAGTTGCTCTATCCTTGCCTGCCTGACCGCATGTAGGACCTTTTCCCCGGGGATGAGCTCTTTCTTGACATCCTCTGGCACATCAATTTTCTTGCCGCAAAAAAAGCTCTTAATGCCCATTTTATTAATATACTGTTGAAATATGAATATAAATATTTTACCGTATGAGATCCCGAGAATCTCCCGGTTGAATGGTTTCGTTTCTTCGTGAAGCTTCA
>QMZJ01000021.1 GCA_003663115.1 Candidatus Altarchaeales archaeon
CCCTGCCTCTCCGCCCTGGTTGCCCCGGTACGATCGATTTATTTATCACCAATCGTATTATCTCTTGTGGCGGTGTCATATGAGGCCATTACCTCATTCGCCACTTCATACTTTTCGGCGAGCGGGAATTTTGCACATCCCTATATATTTGTATAATAAGAATTATTAGAGGGGTTATGTTGTTCGGAAAGATACATAGAAGATTCAAACGTATCCAGAGGAGCAGACAGATAGCCAATGTCTTAATTAAGCACGGCTTCGGTCATCTGGTAGAGCGACTGGAACTGAAACTGCCTCCGTGGAAAAAGCCAGGGAAGGAGGTGGTTAGGATACCAGTTCCGGTCAGAGCCAGGCTCGTTCTGGAGGAACTGGGACCAACCTTTATCAAATTTGGTCAGATTCTGTCGATGAGACCGGATCTAATTCCAGTGGAATTTGTTGAGGAGTTTAAAAAGCTACAGGACAGGGTTCCGGGTTTTGGATATGAGGATGTCGAGTCGGAGATCAAAAAGGAATTTGGGGCTTCTATAAACGAACTATTTGATTCATTTGATAGAGAACCCATAGCTGCAGCATCTATTGCTCAGGTACATCGCGCCGTTTTGGACGGGAAGGATGTGGTTGTGAAGGTCCAACGCCCCAAAATTGAGGATACGATTGAGGAAGACCTGGACATTCTGTTTAATCTGGCTCGGTTAATTACAAAGCACGTACCAGAGAGCAGACTGTATGATCCTGTGGGGATAGTGGATGAATTTGCCAAGACCATAAGAAATGAATTAGATTTTACGGTTGAGGGAAGAAATGCGGAGAGATTTGCTCGAAATTTCACCGACTCTGAAGAGGTTTATATACCAAAGGTCTACTGGGAACTCACCAGTAAGAGAATCCTGACCCTGGAATCCATTCAAGGGACTAAAATAAGTGACATAGGCGAAGAAATAGGGGATGAGGTCAGAAAGAATCTATCCGAGAACATAGCCAGATCCTACATGAAGCAGATTCTAATCGATGGATTCTTCCATGCCGATCCACATCCGGGGAATATCTTTGTGATTAATAACAGAGTAATTGCCTTCATGGACTTCGGGATCGTGGGCAGGGTTGATGATTACATGAAAGAGAAACTTGCAAGCCTGTTCATTGCAATAATACAGAGAGATACAAACAGAATTATAGACGAATTTCTGGATATCGGAATAGTGGGTGATGAAACATCCATTCCCGAATTTAAAGATGACATAGCGGGACTCATAGATAGATACTATGGAGTCGAATTAAAACAGGTCAACATTTCTGTAATGATAAACGAGATAATGAAAACCGCATTAAAACATAAGATAAGGATACCCACAAATTTCGCCCTGCTGATTAAAACCCTGGTAACCCTTGAGGGCATCTGTAGGGAATTGAATCCCGATTTCAACCTCACTGAGGTATCTAAACCCTTTGTTGAATCATTAGTTGCGGAGAGGATACATCCAAGAAGAATACTGGGTAGATTCATAGAGAATGTATCCGAATTTAATGAACTGATGATGCTTTTGCCCAGAAGATTGAATCGTATACTGTCCAGGCTGGAGAGGGGTAAATTGTTAATAGACCTGGAGCACAAGGGTCTGAACAGGGTTATAGCCCAACTGGATTTAGCAAGTAACAGGCTCTCCGTAAGCCTGATCATCTCTGCGATAATCGTCGGCTCCTCGGTGATAATGCTTACCGGCAAGGGCCCCCTGTTATTCGGACTGCCCGTAATAGGTATCCTGGGTTTTATCATCGCGGGAATCCTGGGAATGGCTCTGGTAATATTGATACTCCGGAGCGGGAGGTTTTAGTTTTAGTTCCATCGTTTATTTATTTTATGCCTCCTCCCCACGCGTCCTTCAACCCGAAGAGAGCTCAATCCACAACAGCCAGAGACTGGCGAAGTTGATTTATATACATTCAAACCTATAATTAATCTCACCTCTAACACATCAAGTTTTGGAGAATCTTGACGAAAAAATGCTAAATAAAACAAAAGGGAGGATGTAAAATGGCACAATATGCAGGACAACCTATATTTATACTGCCCGAGGGGGCATTGAGGACTACCGGAAGAGATGCACAGAAAAACAACATTATGGCTGCGAAAGCCGTTGCAGAGACGATAAAAACGACCCTGGGGCCCAGAGGAATGGACAAGATGTTAGTTGATGATCTGGGCGATATAGTAATAACAAACGATGGTGCAACGATAGTTGATGAGATGAATATCGAACACCCGGCGGCCAAGATGGTTGTTGAGGTAGCGAAGACGCAGGATGAAGAGGTAGGAGATGGAACAACGACCGCAGTGATTCTAACGGGGGAGCTCCTGGCAAATGCAGAGAAGCTGATGGAGAAGGGAATTCACTCCTCGATAATTGCCAAAGGGTATAGAATGGCTGCTGCAAAGGCACAGGAAATTCTGGAGGATATCGGAAAGAAGATATCCCTCAAGGACGAGAAATTACTCATGGAGATAGCAACAACGGCCATGACAGGGAAGGGCGCTGAGGCTTCAAAGGAAGTGATAGCCAAATTATCTATGGAGGCCATCAAGCAGATTGCCGAGGAAGAGGATGGCAAGATCAGTGTGGATATGGATAATGTGAAGGTCGAAAAGAAGGAGGGTGGCAGCTCAGCTGATTCGGAGTTAATTCAGGGAGTAATTATTGACAAGGAAAGAGTGCACTCGGGAATGCCGAAAAAGGTTGAGAATGCAAAGATTGCCCTTCTGGATGTTGCTATAGAGATCAAGGAAACGGAGACGGATGCAAAGATACAGATTACAGATCCAAATCAGTTGCAGGCATTCATAAGTCAGGAAGAGAACCTATTGAAGGAGATGGTTGAAACGATTGCAAAGACAGGAGCAAATGCGGTATTCTGTCAGAAGGGAATCGATGATCTGGCTCAGCACTTTCTATCAAAGAAGGGCATATTTGCCGTAAGAAGGGTAAAGAAGTCGGATATGGAGAAACTAAGTAAGGCTACCGGAGGGACAATAGTCACAAACATCAAGGATCTAACCTCAAAGGATCTGGGCTACGCTAAAACCATAGAGGAAAAGAAAATCTCCGGGGACGAGATGACCTTTGTCTCTGGTTGTAAAAATCCAAAGTCAGTAAGTTTACTGATCAGGGGTGGAACAGAGCACGTAGTTGAAGAGGTTGAGAGGGCCGTTAAGGATGCCCTGGGTGGAATTGCCGCAGCGGTGGAGGTCGGACTGGTAGTGCCCGGGGGAGGGGCCCCAGAGATAGAGGTTGCGAGAAGACTCAGGGAATACGCAGATACAGTGGGGGGCAGAGAACAGCTTGCAATAGGTGCTTTCGCAGACGCAGTAGAGCTCATTCCAAGGACACTTGCAGAGAGTGCGGGTTTGGATGCCATAGACACTCTAGTCGAACTGAGAGCGGAGCATGAAAAGGGCAAAATCGATACCGGGGTTTTAGTTCTCGATGGCAAGATTGGAGATATGTGGAAGAAGGGTGTAATTGAGCCCCTTAAAATAAAAACACAGGCGATAAAATCCGCATCAGAGGCAACAGAGATGATCCTGAGAATTGACGATGTGATCTCCTCGACGAAGAAGAGCGGAGAAACGCCCTCGGGAATGTCAGAGGGCGGAATGGGGGGAGGAATGCCCTCAGGAATGTAATCTGATCTTTTTCTTTTCTTTTCTTCTATTTTTCTCTTCTATTTTCTTTTGAATCCAGAGTCGTAAAGGAGAGGGTACAGGAGGTAATCTGTTTTATTAACTCGGATTCAAATAGATTAAGATGAAATCGATTCATGAGGAATTCAGAGATATCGAGGACAGGTCGATCGTTTTGTTCATCCCCTCCATAACTGGGTACCATCGGGACATCATTGATATCCTTGATCTCTTGGTCAATGAGCAAAATTTAAATTGTGTGTATGTGACGATCAACAAATCACACAGGCGGCTGAATGATCTGTTTTCCAAAGAAGGGATCAATACGGAGGCCATATTCTTTGTTGACACAGTCTCCAAAGGCCTCGGTTTCGATACCGATAATGGGCATTCCTTTCTCTTAGCGGATCCGAGGAATCTGAGCGGGTTGAGCATTACTATAGCTAAGGCGGTAAAAAGATCTAATGCCAGGGTTCTGATCTTTGATTCATTATCCGGTTTGAATTTATATAATAGCGTTTCCCACATCTCCAAATTTTTCCACGCATTAACGGCAGAGATCCGTTCTTGGAATATTGGCGCTGTAATAATCTCCATGGACAAGGAATTTAAAGAAGAGCTCATCAGCACATTTTCCGGGTTCTGCGACAGAACGATTAAGCGAGTATAGCATTTACTCTCCTGATCAGATCCCTGTTGTCGAATGGCTTCGTAATATAATCCGAGATATTCAGTTTCTGAAGCTCTTCCTTTCCATATTTTTTCCGGTATTCTAATAATTCTATCACACTCAGGTATATGATCTTGCCCCGATAAGGCTCTCTACTCTTCCTGAGTTTAATACACAGATCCCTCCCGCTCATCTCTGGCATCAGGATATCCAGCAAGATTAGATCGATCCCATCTTCTTTTAATCTCTTTAAGCACTCCGAGGCACTACTCGCTGTTACAACATCATAGCCCTCTTTCTTTAGAAGGGTCTTAATCAACCCGACAGTATCCTCCTCGTCGTCAACAATCATAATTTTTGAGTGCATTATGACAATTATTGGATTATATCTATAAAAAACAAAGCTAAATCTAATTTATTTGTATAAAAAATAGATATTGTTCTATTGTTCCGCTACAATTATCCTGTCCATCCTCCCGATCAGATCTTCGTTGTCAAATGGCTTCATTATGTTAGTCCAGGACACCCTCTTTCCGAAATTCTATCTCATGGAATATTCTCCACCCGCTCACGTCGGGAAGCATGACATCCCACAGTACAAGATCTATATCCCCCCTTTAACCGATCCAGGCCCTCTCTACTCTCAGATACCGATATGACCCCAAGCCCCGGGCTTCAAGGAGCATTTTAACAAGGCAAGGATATCCCTCACCCTTCTAACGAGATCCCCATTATCAAAAGGTTTCCTTATGTAGTCGGGAATCTGGGAGCATAATGTCCAGGAGAACCAGATCTACACTTAAACCAATGGGATCAGATATATCACCCCTCCAGAATCCTCCCCACTCTCCTTACCAGATCATCATTATCGAACGGCTTCATTATGTAGTCCTCAATACCACACTTCCTTAGCGTATCCAGCCTCTCCTCCGACACGGGTATCACGGATAAAAATGCGACCTTCACATCCCTATTCCTCGGATCCTTCTTGATCCTCTGGAATATATCCCATCCACTTATATCCGGGAGCATAATATCCAGGATTACTAGATCAATGTCGTCCTCGTCTAACTTTTTCAGTCCCTCCCTCCCGTTGTATGCCGTTATGACTTTATATCCATTACTCTTCAAGATCATTCTAACGAGCTTTCTCGTATCCTCGTCATCCTCCACATAGAGTATTTTCTTCGGCATATTATAATAGTTACATTTAGACTATAAAAACTTATTTTCTCCCATAAATCTATATCATTTCGATTTTATTTTAATTATTAATTAGAAATTTGACAATTATTTTAGTACCTTATTTATCCTGTCAATCAGATCTTCGTTGTCAAATGGCTTCATTATGTAGTCCGAGACACCATCCTCCTTCAGCGCCCTCAACCTGTCCTCAGAAATCGGAATCACGCTCAGAAATACAACCTTCGTGTCCCTGTTCCTCGGATCCCTCCTGATCCTGTGAAAGATATCCCATCCACTCATATCTGGGAGCATAATGTCCAGGAGAACCAGATCTACACTCTCCTCTTTCAGTATATTCAAGCATTCATTCCCATTAAAAGCGTTAGAAACACTATATCCATGCCTCTCCAGAAGCGTTTTGACCAGGAGCACTGTGTCCCTGTCGTCCTCGATGTGAAGTATCCTCTTCATTGTCTCATTTCAATGGGATCATCCAGAGTCAGCGCAATGTCCTTAGATGTTATGATAACATCCGTCTTAGTTCCAATAATTCCTCGAGATCCCTTAGTAATTCAAAAACCCTCTTTCGTCCCTCCAGGCTTAGGTTCTGCACATTGCCCTCATTCTTGATGTACCACAGCTTGGTTGGTCCAATCATCTCGTAGTCGATAATCCCCTTCTTCCTGAGCCGTGAAAGATATTTCAAGGTGGTGACCTTGCACATATCTGCATTATCGATAATATCCGTTGTCTTTAGTTTTTCGTATCTTGATAAAAGCTCGATTATATTCCTTTCTCTCCAGTGTAAATTCTCCATTTTATAAGAAATTATAATTTTTAATCCATATTATATAAAATAATACAAATTAGTTTATATCTATACCCTTAATTTATATATAAGTTTGATTTAAATATACATATATGTTCAAAAATAAACCAAAGTGTTTAATCTGGGATGAAACATTAAGGGACGGGGAACAGATGCCAGGGGTTGTATTCGGCCCCGAGGAAAAGATAGATCTGGCCGTAAGGTCATCAGAATTTGGTGTTGATTTTATAGATATCATGCCGGCTGTATCTAATTCTGAGAGAATTTTAACCAAGAGGCTATCCAATATGGGGCTTGATGCAGATATAATCGCTGCTACCATGTTAAAGAAAGAGCACATTGAGATGGCATTGGATTGTGATGTGCAGGGCATAATCCTGTTCACGCCTCTTTCCGACCTGCATCTAAGGTATAAATTGAAAATTAGCAGAGAGGAAAACCTGAACAGGGTCCTGGATATGGTCGATTTCTCTAAGGAACAGGGATTGAAGGTATGTTTTGCGGGTGAGGATTCCACTCGGGCAGACATAAACTATGTGATAGAATTTACCAATGAGTTGTCCAGAAAGATTGAATATTTTATGCCCTGCGATACATTGGGCTGCTTAACACCCTCTGTCACTTATTCCTTTATTAAAAAGCTTAAGGAGAATTGCAGAACGCCACTTTGCTTACACGTCCACAACGACTTCGGTCTAGCAACTGCAAATACATTAGCAGGCCTATCGGCTGGTGCAGAGATGTTCTCCGGGACATTCTGCGGAATTGGTGAGCGGGCAGGCAATGCCCCGATAGAGGAAGTATGTACCGCCTTAAAGTTCTTGAACGGGGTTGAGCTTGACGTGAGGTATGATATGCTGACTAAGATCTGCAATTTAGTAGAACGGTACTCTGGAGTGAAACTACAGTCCCATAAACCGATAGTTGGGGAAAATGCATTCTCCCATGAGTCGGGAATTCACGCAGACGGTATTATAAAACACCCAAGGACATACGAGAACTTTGATCCCGAATTCGTTGGGCAGACCAGGAGATTCCTCTTTGGAAAGCATACTGGGAAGAACGTATTGAGGTATATCTTAAAAAAGTACGGCATCCCTCACAGCAACCTGGATCACCTGCTGGAAGAGATCAAAAGCATCTCAGAACAGCAACATTGCTCTCTTACAGAAACTGATGTCCTCAATCTACTCGCCTACGAGGAATACTCAACCGAGGTGGAAGTACCTATCATAAATGAAAATTATAAATCTCCAATACTCTTACGGGCCAAAGCTGGAGTATAGATTCTTCGCCAATTATCTACGAATTGGCAGGGGCATTAGTGTTCTTTTCATACCAATATTGGCGTTTACCATATCCCGCAGCACTGAGGTTATGGACCTCATTACTGTGTCGGGTATAACCCTCTTAGGCATTGCAGGCACATATTCCTATAATTGCTTAAAGGACGCCAAGGAGGACAGAGAGAATTCTTCACACCCAAACCCTTTAAAAACATCGATACCCAATACCCTCGAAAAAAAGATACCTTACTGTCTTTTTATATTTGCCATCTTGATTGCTCTACTCTTTGTGAACCGTTACTCCCTCTTATTGTTTTTGGCTTTGGCATTATTTTCAGTAATCTATTCTAAATTTAAGATAAAAAGAATCTTCCTTGTGAAAACAATGACTGTTTCATTCTGCTACATGACCCTATTTTTCGCTTGTTTCCTTGCCTTTTCACCTATCATTACCTCTCATGCCCTTCTTTCCGGTCTTTTGATATTAATGCTGTTATTCAGCTACTCTGTGATATCAGATATTCGAGATGTAGAGGTTGACAAAAAATATAATTTCATTACAATACCTGTTAAATATGGATATCTCAAATCAGAACTGCTTGTGGTATCTATTTTCGTATTACTCAATATAGCCTTGATGTTCTTTTATGCTCAGGATCTGATCTCATTAGAGGTAGCTGGCACATTTTTTATGTTCATACCAGTTGAGCTATATCTGGTTTACCACCTTCATATAAGAGATCTGAGAGGAGTAGATACGGCAAGGGAAATATCCTTTATCCTAACCGGGATATTCTTGCTGATTTTAAATCTGCCCCTGATGAGTAGTATTATCTGATCCTTACCCGCAAATTCTTTATCATGTAAGGGGAGTACAGGATGGCAGGTTGACTTTATTGCATTATCCACTTAGATACATTATTTTCAGATCCTTATAACCTTCGTTAACATCTGAGATTTCAAAATATTTGTCTATGAGCCACAGATAACCCTGAATTATCTTACTCAGAACTGTCCAGTTATCTTTCTCCATCTGCAAACCGTATGGTGGGTTTCTAATCTCGATAAATATCTCGTTTTTGTCTTTAATGATGATCTTTATGACGCCCCAGCCCATTATTTGTAGTAAATTCTTGAGCAGGGTAAGCTTCTGTTCATCAGTTGAATCCATATCAATGATTTCTTTAAAAAAATCGTACGAAATAGAGGGTACCTCATCCAGCAGTATGTTTGCGTTACCTACTAGATGAAACATCGTATTCTCTGTAATTGTGAGCCGTTTACCACGGAAATATATCTTATAGCCCTCTCTGAGTTGGAATATCCCGCTTCTAATTGCGTCATTTAGTGTAAACCCCTTCAGTGGCTCCAAATAATTTAATCGGTTGTATATAGATTTCTCTTTGCCTTTAACCTCCAAGGGTTCATCTGTAAGTTCAAATTCATATTCACACGAATCTCTACTCTGTAAAGAATTAACAATCTTCGATTCCGACCTGTATAATGCACTTATGATACCATTAAAAAATCCCGGCATGAATTCATTCCCTCCAATGGTTCTTGTTATGGATTCGTTTTTTGTAGTTAGTATTATAACCTGATCGTTTTCCCTTAGATACAGATCATCCACTATGCCCAGATTTTTCCAGCTCTTTTTCAGAATACTATTTATTATCGTAGAACAAGGAAGTTTTTTTATTGAAACGGGTATAAGTTTTGCAAATGTCAGTTCGCCCCATCTCTTAGACAGTTCTCTGAGATCCCCCTTATGACCGTGTCTCTCACAGATGAGAATATACTTCCCGATAATGTCTTCAAAGAACAAAACGAGCCGTCTGTTTCCCATAATAAACCTGTTCAAAACCCCACCAACAGTAACCTCTATAACATTTCTCTGTAGGGAAGTAGACAGCCTCAATCTCTCATCCCCCAATAATTCATTGGGAAGGATGAGATATATATATCCATTCACAGGACCATGGTCTCGGTTACCCTCAACCCCTTGCTATCTATAATAAACTCGTGCGGTATCTTTGGTTCGAAGGAGGAGTACCTGAGCTTGTGAATCTCCAGTATTCTCTTTGGTCTTTCCTCGAACTCCAGAAATGATAGATTCAAAACCCCGTCACATTCAAATGCCTCGCCATTTCCCGTGTCGATTTCCTTTCCATTTGTTTCGCATAAGAGCAAGGTGCAATTTACCCTTTTCTTCAGATATCGTACCAGCTCTGAGAGCCTCATCCTGTAATCTCTACTGCTCTCCGCGAATATCAGAAGCCTGTTGACATTGTCTATCACCAGGCGATCAACCATTGGGTAGGAGGCAAAGATGTTCGTGAAGTAATCCAGGTCTATATTATCACCCATGATGACGTGTTCTATTGCAAGATTCTTATCTATATATCTTCTAATCTCTCTGAGTGATTCTATGCCATCACAGGCCCTCAGCAATTCGTCCTTGTTCTCGCCCAGGGAGACATAGCAGCACTTTTCACCCTTAATGGCTCCATTGATGATGAAATTCAACCCGAAGAGGGTTTTTCCGGTACCCGCCCCCCCCGAGACCAATATAACCGTCTGAGAGGGAAGGCCCCCATCCAGAACCCTGTCCAGCCCAGATATACCTGTTCTTACTCTATCCATCCTGCTCCCCCCCAAAGGTGGGTACTCCCGGTCTGTGCTCTTCTAATTTTATCAGGAGAAATCTCCCGCCGTCTATTTCAAATATCCTCGCTGGAACCTTCTTGTGCAACTTTTTTACATGGTACTTCTTCATAATCTTGTTTGGTAACATTATCCTGTTTCCGTTACCCAATTTACCGGTGGTTAACAACTCGCTCAAGGCGCTGGAGTCGGTTGGCAGGAGGAGGATATCCCTTCTCGGAGAGTTCAACAGAGAGTACTCGCTCTCAGAGATCCTTAGATTCAACGAGATTCCATCGGGCTCTATGTTTATGGATTTAATCTCCGCCATATAATTATTTATACACAGAGAAATAAAATATAGATTATTCCGTGAGTATCCTATTTATCCTCCCGATCAGATCTTCCTTGTCAAATGGCTTCATTATGTAGTCCAGGACACCATACTCACGCAGCTTGATTAATCTCTCCTTCGAGATGGGTATCACGCTGAGGAAAGCGACCCTGACAAAGGGGGTCTTATCATGAATTCTATGCTCCACCCTGTAGCGCCTTCCATAACTTAGTATCTTATTGAATATATCCCACCCACTCATATCTGGGAGCATCATGTCCAGGAGAAGAAGATCGGGTTTTTCTTTTTCCAGACTACTCAGGCATTCTTTTCCATTACATGCGGTTGCAACCTCGTAACCTTCTTTTTCCAGAATCTCCTTAACAAGGTTTCTTGTATCTTCATCGTCTTCGACGTACAGGATCCTCTTACCCATTTTCCTATTTTTTAGTGTGTTGTGAATTAATCCCCTATAAATTTAATAATTCCCATTAAATTTTTGGGGTTTGCTTTTTAACCGGCAGGGTGAATTGGAATGTGCTTCCCTTTCCGAGCTCGCTATCTACCCATATTTTCCCTCCATGCGCCTCTACTATCTTTTTACATATAGCCAGCCCCAGGCCAGTTCCACCATACCTCCTGCTCAGGCTGGAGTCTACCTGATAGAATTTGGTGAACAATTTGTTGATATTCTCTTTGGATATGCCTATCCCCGTGTCCTTTACCTTCACCAGGATATTGTCTTTCTCTCTCCTTGCCTTAATAACTATACTTCCCTTTTCTGTAAACTTTATGGCGTTATCAATCAGATCCGTTAAAACCTGCATCAATCTGTTCTTATCCCCCTGGATCGGGGGTAGATTGGGCTGTATCTCAGCCTTAATGGTAAGCCCCTTCCCCTCCGCATATGATCGCATGTCCTCTACAGAGTTCTTAATAATCTCCGCCATCTGTACGTCCTTCATATCAAATTTCATCGCCCCCGACTCTAATTTAGAGATATCCAATATATCATCGATCAATTTTTTAAGTCGATTCACGTTCCTGAATATGATCTCCAGGCTGTCTTTCTCCTCCTGTGTCAATTCTCCCAGGCTACCGTCCCTCAACATACCCAGGTACCCCATTATGGGAACCAATGGTGTTTTCAATTCATGGGCAGCGATATTCATGAATTCATCCTTTAATTTGTCTGCCTCCGCCAATTTTTGATATGACTCCCTGAGCTCTCTACTCGCTTTATCCATATCCTCCAATAGATTTAGTGTCGCAGCTTTTGCATCCTTCAGCTCTCTGATCTTTTTATTCAATTCCTTTGTTCTTTCATCGACCCGTTTCTCTAAGGTCTTGCTATATTCCTCGAGCTTGGCTCTGGATTCCCTCAGATTCTCGGCCATCTTATTAAAGGCCATTGCCAGATGCCCGATCTCATCCTTTGTTCTGATATCGATTCTATAATCGAGATTACCTCTTCCTATCTCCTCTGCCCCCTCTGTCAGCTTTTTTATCGGATTTATAACACTGCTTGCGAGGATGTACGAAAATACCAGGGATCCAAGTACGAGGTAAAAGGCGATCTGTAGGTTTCTCCATATCAGCTCATTTATAGCGTGTTCCACTGAGCCGGTGGAGAGACCCA
>QMZJ01000022.1 GCA_003663115.1 Candidatus Altarchaeales archaeon
CCCAGTTGCCCCATCCAGGAAATTGGGGTAACCGGCCCCTCTGGCGGTAGCAATGTGCTTTGGATTGGTGGGATCATGGAGATCCATCACCGACAGGGCATCGTCTCCAGCGGTAGCTATATAACCATATCCCTCAGAGACACAAACTGCGCTGGCCCCATCTAAATAAGGGGATGCCTTCCCAGCGATAGACCCAACATATTTGGGATTTCTGGGGTCTGAGACATCGATGATAGATAAGGCCTTATCATCAAAAGCGGCGACATAGGCATAATCCTCAGCAACGTAAACAGAGTCTGCTCCATCTAGGTAATTGGGGGCACCAGCTCCAGAGATCACTCCAACTATCTTTGGGTTTCTTGGATCTGAGATATCGAAGATTGAAAGGGCATCGTCCAGATAGGAAGCAACATAGGCATAGTTCTTATAAAGATAAACCGAACTCGCCCCTCCCAAATAATTGGGAGCGCCGGCCCCAGAAACTACCGAAACTATAGTGGGATTGCTGGGATCGGAGATATCAAAAACAGATAAAGCACTATCCACGAAAGAGGCAACATAGGCATATTTTCCGGCGACTTGAACCGAACTCGCCCCTCCCAAATAATTGGGAGCGCCAGCTCCATGGACACTTCCCACCAGTTTAATTCCTTTTACCTCCTTGGGTGGTGGCCCGGGAGGTTTTTCTTCCTCTTCGGGGAGATTAGCAATCCAGATTACAGCGACGGCAATTATTCCTACTATTATCAACCCCAATATTATCTTGGTATCTTTTTCCATTTTATTTACCACCCTTCATCTTTTTATATTGTTTAATTATTTACACGCACCTATATAAAAGTATTAATATATTAGAGAATCAGTGGGAAAAAAAGGATAATTTATTCTAATGCATTGGCAATTATAGTGTCTCTGGCTGCAATTATGTTCTGGATCAGGTTGTACAGAATGGTGTATAAAGAGAGCGTGGGGGAGGTCAGGGTTGGTCCTGGCTGTTCGCCTCCGCCGTGGGTATCCTTCTTTTAAATATCTCCGCATTTATATGCTCTTCAACGTCTCTACCCTGTACCTAGGTATTGGGGGGCGAATGATGGAGGTGGATTTCAATACCCTTGAGTTGCTTGGAACACTCGCGAGAACGCTTATTGGCGTCTCCATGATGGCTGGTGTCCATTTATTGTATTCGCCCATGAAAAAGGGGCTAAAGTATAGATTCGTTCCAATTACACCCGTGACCGAGAAAAAGAGCGAAGAAGGTGCAAAATACATGTTGGAAAAGGGTCATACGTATCTGATCTATGAGGAAAAACCCTTCAAAAAGCACCGAAATCTTTTGATCTGGTAATCCGGGTTTCAGGGTTTGTACATAACCAGAACAAATCCCCGGGAGGTCAGACAGAGATACAATCTAAAAAGACCCCCATACTATGGCTGACCGATGCAAAGTGTTATGAAAACGGATTGAGCCCTTTCTTACCAAGAAAACGAGGAAGGAGTGATCTTACTGGATGGATTGGAGTATCTGATCGTTCAGAATGACTATTATGTGATTCTGTATTGATCATCCCCGTAGATCCGGCGGCATTGGATGATCGAGAGTTACATCTATAAGAGAGATGACGATACTATGGCATTAATTTATATTTTAATCCTAAAATTATGAGGTTGATGAACGCCTTTATCATATCGGAGATGTTTATCTTTGATTTTCTTCCTGTGTCAATGACGTGGACGGGAACCTCCTTCACTCTCAGGTCGGATTTTTTTGCCAGGTAGAGGAGTTCTACCTCCCAGACGATACCTCTGCTATTGGTTTTCTCCACTATAGGCCTTGTTGATTCTGCCCTGAGGGTCTTCACACACTGGGTGTCGGAGATTCCCAGATCGAAGAGAAGATTCACAAGGGAATTGTATATCAGAGAGAGGAACTTTCTCGTTACAGATCTCGTTACAGATGATCTTCTGTGCTCCTTCGAGCCCACAATTATGTCATAGTTCTTAATCTCTCGTAGTGATTCCGGGATGTAATCAAGGGCTACCGAAAGATCGATTGGGTACCAGATCAGGAATTCTCCATTCGCATTTAGTATTCCCTTTTTCAATGCCTTCCCAAGATCCTTCTGATGTATAGAAAGTATCTTAACCCTTTTATCCCTTCTTGAGATTTCACTGGCTATGGCAAACGTCCTGTCGGTACTTCCATTCTCTACCAAGACGATCTCAGATTCCTCCCTTAAGAAATTCAAATAACCCAAGATCTTCTCAAGATTTTCCTGGAGGATTTTCTCTTCATTGTGGACCGGAATGACGAGAGATATCATTTTAATGATAACACCTGCAATCTGGAACACGGATATACGCCTCGGAGAGGTCCCATCCGTAGCATTCTGGATCGGAGTGCTCCAATTTTATTGTTATTTTGGATGAATCTGCAAATTCCTCCGGGATCTTAAACTCGAAGTCGTGCCATCCGAATTTTCCATTTCCCTCAATTCTCTTCACAAAGACATCATCTATGTAGAGGTTTCCAGACCTGCAATTGACGTTATCCCACATCCTCAGATAGAGTCTATTCTCTCTATCTTTAACTATTGACATGTCAAATTGAACGTAACCATTGGATACATAGACCATCTCCGGTCTCGTTTTATCGCAGAGTGCAGTACATAGTAAATTGTGTCTTTTGTTCTCGGTCTGATGATTATATCCCAGATGGTAATGGTCTACTGTACCCTGAAATGACACCTCTCCACCGGCATAACCACGAGAAAGGCAGAATTTATTGCACGAGGATTGCTCATTTAGGTAAAGAAATAGGATCAGAAGGGCAAAAAAGACAGAGAAAGCAGGGAGAAACCAACGCCAATTTCCTCTTAGAAAACCTGGAAGATGAGACAATTTCCCCTGAAGTAAGGATATCCTTGTCTTCAGCTGTCGATATCTAATGAGGATCAGTAATCTCTCATGCACACTTCTTCTAAATCTCGAGTTTCTCGTTAAAAGATAGTAAAATACTATCAAGATTCCCAGTATAGAGGATAGATTCCCGATCTTATCTGCGAGGGTTTCTCCATAGTATATCCTTATACTCTCTTTTTCCGGAAAGATCAACATCAGGGATGGAGAGGCAAGGTATATCTTTTCCGCACCCTCCACCCTCCAGTTCGGGAAGTACGAGATCTTGACCAGCAGAGGCTGGTTTATGCAGTTGGTATTTATCAGAATCTCCTCCTCGCGTAGGGTCTCTGTAACGGTGCAATCTGTCTCTATTTTCTGTGAACTCCTCAGGGCCCGTGTGATGTCTTCGGGATAGAATAGCTGAGTATTCTCATTTTTTTGAATTCTGAGGGGTTTATCCATGACAATAATTCTAAATCTGCTCAGATCATATTCGTCTATGGTTGGAGAGAATACCAGCGGCGTCTCCCTATAATCCGAGGAGAACCAGTCATATGAAAACTGTTTCCAGTTGTCTGTAATGACCAGAACGGGCTCCCTTCTCGGAACCTCAACATACCTCGAGTCCTCATTTATCGCATACACCTTGAATTCACCGATTTCCTTAAGAGGACGAAACCTATCATTCGTGTCGAGCGCATCCTTGGTCTCCTTTGAGGATGCGACGAAATACTGGACATTATAGAGCCTTAGACTCTCCACACCGGAATCCGGATCGAATGAGGGCATCTCTATCGGGAAGCCCGGCCACCACGCATCCTGAGACATCTCCTTCTGTATGTAGTAGAAGAAGGGAAATGTCAGTGAGGACTCCAGAAGGAGGGATTCCATCACGCTCCTGTTTGAGAATATCGGAGATACCTCAAAAACCCTTGGTGTGCCGAATTTGTTGTAGGAATTGGAGTACTCTATATCCACTCTTCCGGATAGATTACAATCCCTCAGATAACCATTTATCTCCCTGAATGTGTTATATGCCTTCTTCCCCTCGAGACCCTCATAATTCCATCTTATCCAGCTCGGGATGTAGGTTATCCCGTGACTGACGAAGGGGAAGTCCCGAAAATAGGATTCTGTGGCCTTCAGTATGGGATCATCACCACAGCCGGCGACCTTACCTATCTCCGAGATGACCCCGGATACGCCAAGGTTTACCCAGATTAGAGTGGATAAAACAACTATTATCAGAAAGAGCCATCTCGCCCTGAGGTTTCTGGATACTCTCCCCAGACCATCAGATGCCAGGAGGAGAGGGATAAAATAGGTGAAGGGAATGAATCTTATGTAGAGTAGATTTATATACTTGATAGATAAGATCAGGAACACGGAGGAGAGGATCGCCCACAGGAAGTACAGGGTTTTTTTGTCTCTGTTGAGGATTCCGGAGGTGACACTTATGGCCGCAAATATATAGAAAAGGGTGAACTGAGGTACTATGACGATGTCAAGATTCGGAAAGTCGAAAAAGACATCCCTTGGGGCGGCAGAGAATCCCAGCTTGGCTATTAATGGAATGGTCCAGAAGCCGGATATTAAGCCCGCGAGAAAGAAAACCTCGAACAGATAGATAAAATTCCTTGATCTATCTCCAGATAATAGGAAAAAGATCGAGACGAGGGTGATGAAGATTCCCGTGTATATATGGGTCAGAACTACCATTGCCAATAAAACCGAATTCCATATGGTATATCTTTTTCTCTTAATTCCAAGGTACAGGGAGCCCATGAGTAGAATCGTCAGGGAGAAGCTTATCATGTAGGAGAATTCCCCCGCCAGTGTGCTGGGGATATTGCCGCCCCACTGGGATTGTGTTTCTAAGAAAAGTAATAATGTTGTGAAGCCAGAGGCTATGGCCGGTGTTGGGAATTCGAAGCCCATGAATCTCATCGCGAGGAAGGTCGTTAGAGGCAGGAGGAACACCCCCAGGATGGTAACCAGCTTGAATGATATCTCGAGGGGGATAAATAGGGAGATAAAAGACATTAGCAGATAGGGTGGGACAAAATAGAACTGAAACATCGGGATTCCAGCCATCCAGTGGGGGTACCATCCGATGAGTTTTTTGTGAGGCAGGAGATAGTTTTTCATGTAATGCGCCAAGACGTAGTGGGAACCCATATCTCCCCCGGTGGTGGTCGTATTTGAGAGGATTAAGTCCGGTGGAAAGAAGATTGAGAGAAAGGAGAGGATTACCAGGATGGATATACAGTTGGCAACGAATTCCGGGTTTAATTTCATTTTCTGAATTGATATACAATGAAGATCAGGATTAAGATTACTACAATAGCTATTGGGAGCCACGAGGGTACAAATCCCTTGTGTTCTACGACATGCACGATCCCGCTGGAGGAGGAGGAATAGTGCGAGCCCTCTTCCTCGTAGTTTATGGTCGCGAAGATAACATAGTTACTCCCGGGAAGGGCACCGAATGAAGAAATGCTAAAAGAAACCTCCCCATCGGATTTTTTATCGATAACTAGGGTTTTCTCTTCTCTATCTGATCTCAGCTCTCTGGGTAGAAGAAGCTCTACTTGGATTGAATGAGGTTTATCATCAAAATTCCTTATCGATAGCTTTAGATCTTTAGTTTCTTTATCCCCCAGGGTGATCTCGGGGACCCTCGCCATTACCCTGGAAAAGGTGGGTTTCTTTATAACCAATGAAAACGTGGAGATGGCGGAGAAAGGATATCCGTTTGCATCCCTGTAATCCGTTATTACACCGAGAGTATATGTCCCAGGGGTTACATTCTCGTCGATTTTAATCTTAAGTTCTCCGGTATATAGTTCATCTGGATTCAGCCTTCCCGGAAGTAATTCATCTGAATCCAGGCCCTTGGGAGTTATCAGAGATACCAAGACATCATATGCTGGCTCGTCTCCGGAATTTACTATCGTCAGATTAACGGGTGTTTCGTTATCCCGGACTATCCTCTCCATAGAGACTGTGGTTGTTATCGAGATGAATGTTGCGGATACACCTCCAATGAGAATGAAAAAAATAATCAAAGATTTTCTCATCTCTGCACCGATTTGACACTATAGATAGCTATGGTAAATGTATTTATTAACTGAATTGGTAATTATAACTAATATAAGCAGGATGGATTTTAAGTCTGCAAACGAGCGGGAAAAAGACACGGATGTTGAAGATATTAAGGAAGATGAAGAGAGAGAAAAGGAGGGAATAGTTAAGGAGGTTAGGGATAATGGAGATGAATATGCAACCGAGTTAGATTCCTATAATATATCCCTCGACGAGCTGGCACTTGAGGTAAAGATTCTGGATGTTGGGGATTATGTGGCTCACTATCGGGTATTTTTGCCAGACATAGATTTCGTTACATCGGCTCTATTAGATGAAACCAAGCGCAGTCTGGTTGGGGATATACAACTTGAGATACAGAATATACTGAGTCCAGATAGATTCCAAGAATTGAAGATAAAATTCCTGAAGCGCTCCAAGGAAAAATTAAGTAATGTTCTGAAGAAGGCATCAGAGGAGGATATATCGATGCTGAGTAGGATGATTGTAAATGATATGATAGGTCTGGGTGATATAGAGTATCTACTTGCCGATGGCTATCTCGAGGAGATAGTGGTCAATAGCAGTAAGGATGTGGTATGGGCCTACCACAAAAAGCACGGGTGGTTAAAGACAAATATTCGGATACCCACCGAGGATATGATTATGAACTATTCCGCAAGAATTGCGAGGGAGGTTGGCAGGGAGATAACGCATCTGGAACCACTTCTGGATGCCCATCTATCGACCGGAGACAGGGTAAATGCCACGCTATTTCCAATATCCACAGCCGGAAATACCATTACAATCAGGAGATTCTCCAGAACACCCTGGACGATGGTTCATATGATAGACCCGGCCTTTAATACCATAACATCTGAGGCTGCCGCCTTTCTCTGGCTCTCAGTCGAATACGAATTAAGCATGCTTATAAGTGGCGGTACTGCATCTGGAAAAACATCGATGTTAAATGCCTTGATGCCCTTCATGCCCGCCAACCAGAGAATTATCTCGATGGAGGACACCAGAGAGTTAAACCTGCCCGAATTTTTACACTGGATCCCATTAACTACGAGACCCCCAAATCCAAGGGGTGAGGGCGAGGTCTCTATGTTAGACCTGGTTGAGAATTCATTAAGAATGAGACCCGACAGGATAGTGGTGGGGGAGGTTAGAAGAAAAAGGGAGACGGAGGTTTTATTTGAGGCCATGCACACGGGTCATTCCGTTTATGGGACATTTCACGCAAACAGAGCACAGGAGGTTATAGATAGGATAATGGGTCCCCCAATGAACATCCCGGGGCTCGTTATGAGTTCACTGCCCATAATCGTTGTACAACACATGAATAGAAGAACGGGTCAGAGGCGTACCTTTGAGATAGCAGAGCTTGTAAAGGGGGAGGGAGGAACCCCAGAGCTTAATATCCTCTATATGTGGTCGGCAAAAACAGATAGAGTAGAGCCCGTATCACCAAGTATAAGGGTGAAGGAGGAATTGGAGTTATTCACTGGTATGGATGAAAGGGAGATACAAGAGGACCTGAAGGGTAAACAAAGAATTTTAGAATGGTTACTAAAACATGGCATACGCAGCGTAAATGATGTGGGTAAGATAGTAACGGAGTATTATATTGACAAGGATACCGTTCTTGACTTGGTGGAGGGGGATAAGGATGTGAATATTTAATAGATCAAGATGCCGTTACCATTTGATCCAGAAAAATTGCAAGACTCAGCAAGGGTTTTGAGCTCACCCGCAGAGAGATTGTTATTAATGTTTCCGGATTTGGAGTGGGATCTCAAAAGGGCGGGTTATAAGGTGGGTGCCGTCGAGTATATGAGTGTGGTGCTTTTTATCACGATATCTGTATTTGTGATCACATCATTGCTTATAGTGGCGCCCCTGTTTATAGCACAAACAGAGGTCAATCCATATATCACAGCAAGTATACCAATAATCGTCCCTCTCTTTGCATTCTTTTATTTCCTCTTTATGCCCAGATTAACCGTAATGAGGGAGAGTAGATTAATAGATAAAGACTTGGAGTACATGCTAAAGGATATGCAGATTCAACTGACTGCGGGTGTTCCTTTGTTCAACATCCTGGCCAATATTGCCGCTGGGGGGTATGGGGCATGTTCAAAGTGGGTAGGTGATATAGTACGGGAGGTAGAATCTGGAGGCTCGATGAGAGACGTATTGAATAACTATGGAATGCTGTCCCCCTCGGAGCATATGAGGAGGGCCCTGTGGCAGATCGCCAACGCCATGCAGACGGGATCTGATATAAAAACTGCATTGGTCGCACTTTCAAATGATATAAGACAGGAGAAGGAGAACAAGATAAAGACGTATGGGCAGGAACTGAGCCTATGGGGCCTGATTTACATGATAGCGGTTATTGTGGCACCATCGATGGGCGTAACCCTCTTAGTGGTGCTCTCAAGCTTTGTGGGGGGTGCGATGATAAATATGGACCTATTCTGGGGTGTGCTCATTGGCGTTATTATCTTTCAGCTCCTATTTATATCGATAATAAGAAGTAAAAGACCAGACATTGGATAATGATCAAAATGAAAATATCGGATATGTTTTATACCACATTGAAGATAATCTCTTACATACTTGTGACAATATGGAATTTCCTTGTATCATTGTTTCATATAATACTAAGTTCATTAAAAATAGTCCTGAAACCCTTCTTAGAATTTTTCGGTAAATTTGTAAAATCTGTTTATCACAGACTGGGGTCTTTATTTCCATTCCACATAAGAGATAAGCTCGAGAAGATGTTTCTTTATTCTGGGCTTACACGAAACCCCGAAGAGACGCTGGGAATGACGCTAATGTACAGTGTATTAGTTCCGATTACCGTTTGCTTAATTACATTTGCCCTTACCGGTGAAAAGATTCTATCGATTGGAATGGGTATAGCATCCTTTATTCTTGTATGGATCATAATGTACATGCTATTAAGGTTGCTGGTTGATAGACGTACAGAAAATGTGGAGAAGGTCTTACCGGATCTCCTATCTATGATTGCACAGAATATGAGCGCCGGTATGACACCATATAATGCATTGTGGGTTGCCGCCAGGCCAGAATTTGGACCACTGGCTTTGGAGATACAAAAGGTGGCAAGGGATACATTAACCGGAACGCCATTAGATACGGCCTTAGTAAACATGAGTAAACGGATCAAATCCGAGAAATTGCAACGCACTGTTAAGTTGATGATTCAGGGGATGAGATCCGGTGGTGAGCTTCCAACGGTACTACAGGAGATAGCCAGAGATATAAGAACCGAGCGAAACCTCGTTAAGAGGATGGAGAGTGAGACCAATGGACAGGTTATGTTCATCCTCTTTTCATTAATTATGGGTGCTCCATTATTATTTGCTGCGTCCTCTCAATTTATAAGCATATTTTCCAAGGTGTTTTCAGTTATAGATCTGAGCAAACTACCGCAAGAGGCCCGGATGGGTATAGTCAAAATTCAACCCCTTTCCATTACCGAGGACGATTTCGTGCTTTATTCCCTGATCGTTCTGTCTGTCTGCTCCTTCCTCGGGTCTCTTTTAATAGGTCTGATGCGATCGGGCAAAATGACCTCCGGGATTCCAATCATTCCAATAGCTATGGGTTTATCTATCAGTATCTTCCTCGCATTAAGGTATATATTATCGTTATTCTTTGGGGGCATGATGACTGGGATGTAAAATCATTTAGAGTATTTCATAATGACCCTTCCAATTTTCCTAACCTCCTCCTCTCTTAGCTCAAGTTCGGGGGTTTTATTCTCAATATAATCGGATAGTTCTTCTATTCTTAGAATATCAACGGTTTGGTTCTTTACGGATACACTAACATTTTCATTAGTAAAAACAAGTATGCCATGAACCCATATGTGGGGTATTTCTCTATCAAATATCTCATTACCATGCTCTAATATGAAATCCTTCAGGACCTTTGCATTCCTCTTTACCTGATTGCTGGGGCTACCTATCCAGAGCTCGTACCTCTTTCCCTTCTTACCTATCTTGTATCTAATCCACGAATCTCCATCACATTCGATCTCGCCGCCATAATTCTTTGATTCTATGACGAATATTCCATTTGGACCAATAACTATATGATCCGTATCGCCCCTATTTGGCGGTATTACGACGCCGTTAATTAGATAATAAGAATCGTCCAGTTTCTCCAATTCCTTAGTCACCATATCCTCACCGAGCACGCCACTGACCCATAAAAGGTATTTCCGGTAGGTATAGATGCCGAGGACATAGGCTAAAGGGATCAATATGACGCCAACGGTAGCATAGGGAAATTGATTCATCACAAAGAGCATCACAGATAGGATGAAGAGCATTAAAAATAAGAATAAACGGCCCTTAATTAAATGTATATTGCGCCAGACATACAGGTCAACTCCTCTCTTCAGTACGTGCATGATATATACTACACATTTATTTAAAAAAGGAAAAACCTGCGTTGTTGCACAAGTATAACAAGTATAAGAGATAGAGCTACTCTTTGACCCTAAATATATACTTGCTGCCCTGAACATCCAGAGATTAGTAATAAGGGTAAAAATGATCATTCGTACATTTACACTAACGCAGAGATTGTGCTTTATACTATTCCGGCAATATTCCCGCGATTACCAGTGAGACAGTCTGAAGGTTTCGCTCGGATAATTGCTAAGGTTATTGGTGCGAGAGATGTACCCGATTACACAACCCATGGAGGCATAGAAGGGAAGAGTTGATTGAAAGATAGGTTAGATATCTGAAATTCTGTTTATAGCAAGATTTAAGAAATTATGAGTCACGGGCTCGTAATTAAGGCCCACGATTCGTTCTGATGACATCTAGGACCTCCTGTCCTAAGTGTGTCGGACTGAAAGTCGGTGACCTCTCCGAGGTTATCTGATAATCATCTCCTTGCCATCCTTTACTATCCTGACCCCCGGCTCCTCCACAACCCTACCAATCTTTCTTATCTTCCATTCATCCCCGAACCTCTTTATGACGTCTTCAGAATCCTTTTCATCAACGATGCTACAGAATCCAACACCCATATTGAATGTCCTGTACATCTCCTTATCGGAGACGTTTCCCTCCTCCTGTATTTTCCTGAATATCATCTGTGGTTTCGGCATGTTATCGAGGTAAAACCCCAGATCGGTTATTCTGAGTAAATTCCTAACTCCACCACCAGTTATGTGCGCCAAGCCGTGAACATCATAATTATTTATTAATTCAAGGATCTCCTTCACATAGATCCTTGTTGGAGTTAACAGGTCTATCCACATATTCCTCGGCAGAACCTTTCTAGCCAGGGTTAGCCCATTAGAGTGAATACCTGAGCTTTTAAACCCAAGAACAACGTCTCCCACCTTGATTTTCTCGCCCAATATAACCTTGTCCTTGTTAACTATTCCGACGGCGGTCCCAGCCAGATCAAAACCCTTTTCATCTATTCCCGTTATAATCTCCGGCAGGGTTGCAGTTTCGCCGCCGACTACTGCAACATCGGCTTCTTTTGCGCCCTCATAGATTCCGATGCATATCTCCCTAACGATCTCTGGATGAATGTGCTTTACTGCTATGTAATCAACCATTGCGATGGGTTCTGCACCAATACAGATCAAATCGTTGACATTCATTGCAACGAGATCTATACCAACTGTGTCATATTTGTCGAGTTCCTGAGCAACTAGAATCTTGGACCCAATACCATCCATACATATAGCCAGTGCAAAGCTTCCCATGTCAATCAGGTTCGCGTAGGACCCAATACCCTGCATTACCTCACCCACCTTACCCTTACGGAACCTGGAGGTTTTCTCTATTATACCCCTTATCTTCCTTATAGCAAGCTCCTCCCTCTCGATACTCACACCGGCCTTTGCATAGGTCATCTCCTCGGGCATCTTCCTTTAAATTCCTGTATAAAA
>QMZJ01000023.1 GCA_003663115.1 Candidatus Altarchaeales archaeon
CTGCTGGTGGTCTCTCTGCTGGTGGTTTCTCTGCTGGTGGTCTCTCTGCTGGTGGTTTCTCTGCTGGTGGCCTCTCCATAACGAGCACTTTTTCCTTCTCTGCCAGCTGTGCCTTTTCCTTCTCTCTCCTTTCTATTTCCTCCCTTATTCGCCTCAGTTCAGCTTCTTCCCTCTCTCTTCTCTCTAACTCCTTCTCCCTCATAATCAGTTCTTGTTCCTTTTCCGCAAGCTCCAATCCCTTCTTCTTTAATTCTTCTTTACCCTCAATCTCCTTACTCCATCTCCTAAATAAATCATCTAATTCCGCAGCTTTCTTATTCAATATCTCATTCCTCTCTTTTATCTTTTCTTTCTCTTCGGCAATTATCTCCTTTTCGCTGGCTATCCTTTGCTCTATATCCCTCAACTCTTTCTCTCTTTCATCCAATGCCTTCTCTCTTTTCATTATCTCCTCTATCTCCTTCTGTATATTTCCACCCCTGCTTTTAATCCCCTCCCTGATTCTATTTATCTCCATCTCCCTGTTCTTTAATTCTCATTCCTTTCTTTCTATTGCCTCCTTTTTATTTCTAATTTCTTCTTCTTTGCTGGATACCGCTTTCTCCCTATTCTTCAACTCTAGATACTTTCTTTCTATCGCTTCCTCCCTTCTGTTTAGTTCCATCTCTCTCTCATTCATGACGATGTCCTTGCTCTTGATTTCATCCATTTTCTTCCCTAGATCTCTCTCTATGTTCCTTAACTGCTCTTCAATTCTTCTCAGTTTGCTCTCCTTCTTCTTCAATTCATCGGTATCCCCGATGAGTTTCTCTTCTTTAGCCGCCAGCTCTTTTTGCATGGCTCTGAGTTTTTCTTCGGCAGCACTGAGCGCCTTTTCCCTCTCCATGAGCCTCTTCTCCATATTCTTGAGCTCTACGAATCTTCGCTCTGGTTCCTCGATTTTTTTCTTTCTCTCCAATAGCTCTTTCTCTATCGTTCTAAGCCTCTTCTCAAGATTCATTAAATCCTCTTTTTTTCCCTTTAATTTTTCACTCTCCATTAGAAGCTTCTCCTCCCTCTCCTTCAGGCTTCTTTCCATGTCTTTCAGGGTTTTTTCTATCTTCTTTAATTTCTCCTCTTTGATTCTTAGTCTGCTCTCAACCTCCTTCAATCCCATTTCCTCGCTAAAGAAGAGTTGCAGATCCTCTTCTTTCTCCCTTAATTCTCTCTCCTTGCGCGCTAATTCTGCCTCCTTTCTCCTTAGTTCCTCTTCCTTCAACCTCAAGTCGTCAACCATCTTTCCTCGTTTTATCACAAATCAGTATGATATTCTATTTTTTGTTTTTCTGTATAATATATCTTACATTATATCAACCAATAATTTATTTTTTATATTTGCTTCTAACTACCTTCCTTATCCTCTCCGCCCTTTTCTCCCCAATGCCTTCGACCTCCATCAACTCCTTCTTGGATGCGTTCACTATATCGATCACGCTACCGAATTTCTCCAACAGCCGTCTTGCAAGTACAGCTGATACATCCGGCAATGATTCAATGATGTATCTCTGTCTCTCCTCCAGTGAAACGGGTTTCCTCTCACCCCTCAAGGCTATTTCCCTCTCCTCGGGCTCCTGCTCCCTCTTTGCGATCATATATAGCAGATTTGCCGTATCGTTTTCATCCTCAGATGGTATAACCGAGATTCCGAAATCTATTGGTAATGAAACCAGGGCCCCACGGATAGCATTTGGATGTATGTCCCGCAGGGAATGAAGACTCTCTCTGCCCTCGATTATCATGATCGGTATTTCAAAATTTCGGGACAGCTCATTTGCCTGAGATAATAGCCTTTTGTCTATTATCGACTGGAGAAAGTCCTCTGTGGTTTTCCTCTCAACCCCAACCCTATCGCTCAGAATGAAATCCCCAACGGGGAGTTGCCTGATCTCGATCCTTGCTTTTTCCCTCAGTATCTTAAGGATCTCGGTATTCCTCTCCCTAACATCTACGTATATCCTTATTTTCTTCTCTTCTCCGGCCTTTTCCCTGTTCACACTGTATTTTATCAAACTTTGCTGACCCGTGTCACCCTCAAACCTATCGCGCATCTTTCTAATCAGTTTACGCATCTTTCTCTCCTTGTGAATTGCCGCCCAGTAGTACGTCTCATCCCGGGTATCCTTTGCCATTAGTACAATGACGTTGCCTGTAGCGCTTCTTCCCGTTCTCCCCCTCCTCTGTATGGATCTTATCTCGGATGGGATCGGCTCATAGAATATTACCATATCAACCTTTGGTATGTCGATTCCCTCCTCCGCCACACTGGTGGCACATAACACAGAGTATTTTCCCTCCCTGAAATCCTCGAGGACCCTTACCTGCTCCCTCTGCGTCATCCCCCTTTTTCCGTCTCTGGATGCCTGTCCTATAAATTCATGAGCCATGATACCGTTTTCATTCAATTTGTCTATTATCTTCTCAACGGAGTCCCTGTACTGTGTAAACACTATTATCTTTTTATCCCTGTTCTCCTTTACTATCCTCGCCAACTCATCAAGCTTGGGGTGATCGACGCCCAGGACATTTAGATCGTGAACTATTTTAACCAGAGACCTCACTCTCTGGTCCGTAAATAACCTCTTTATCGCCTTTGATTTCTGTCTCCGTAATCTACCAAGGTAGTTGTCCAGGGATGAGATTCCCTGGGTTTCTAAGAGCTCCAGGGCGTGGTTTATCTTCAGGGCGGATGCGACCAGAGAGGCGGGGATGAAGGAATCCATACCGGAAACAATCTCTTTCCTTATCTCCGACTGTACCTGTAACAAGGTTTTTTTATTTATCTTATCCAAACTGGCGCTCTTCAGGTAGTTCATCTTTTTCAATTCCCTTAGATCATCCCGTAATAGCTCTGAAATAATCTTTTTTACCCTTTTGAATTCCTCCGGTAACTCAACTTTGATCCATTCAGTTTTCACCTCCTGGATATATGGTTTTACGTCCGCATCGTGTTCTGTCTTCGCCTCAACCCTCTGAATGAACAGATTTTTACATATCTCCTTTATGGTCTCATCCTCAGAGCTCGGAGATGCCGTCAGGCCCAGGATCAGCGGATTTTGCGCGGTTTTCATATACTCCTCGGCTATGTGTACATAGGAATAGTTTCCAACCGAGCGGTGACACTCATCCACTATAATTAAAGAAACATCCCTCAAGCTTAGTCCTCGTAAGATGTCGTTCTCAATGGTCTGTGGGGTTGCAAATATCATCCGATTTTTGTCCCAGAGCTCTTCCCTCTTCTTAATTGCATCCATTCCGGTGAGAACTACCATCTCCCCTATATTCAGTATATCCCTAAACGTTCTGTGATGTTGAATCGCCAATGGTCTGGTCGGGGCCAAAAACAGGACCTTCGATCTCTGGAATTTTTTTAGACGATGGGCGGCAACCATAGCTGCTATAACTGTCTTTCCCAAACCCGTTGGAAGAACTACTAGGGTATTGGCGTCCAGGGCCCTTGAGACAATGGCCTCTTGATACCTCCTGAGGGATATTGCATCGGACTTTATCAGGGGATGGGTTACATACATCTCGTATATATATTAACGAAGTGAACAATATGAATCTTCTCAGTAGCTCCCCAGGATCTTAAGGAGGGTTGTCCTCTCTTTGATCGAATTCAGGGCATCTTTTACCTCTTTATCATCCAATGAGCCCTCAAGATCAACAAAGAATAGGTACTCTCCCAGCTTTCGCTTGGAGGGTCTCGATTCGATCTTGGTGAGATTTATATCTCTCTTGGCAAATTCCTTCAATGCCCTGTACAATGCGCCGGGTTCGTCCTTCAGGGCAAATATTATCGATGTCTTCCTCCCTGTACCCGCCTTCTTTGATATTACGATAAATCTTGTCTGGCTCTCTGCGTCCTGGATATTCTCAAAGAGAACATCCAGTCCATAGATTTTAGCAGTCTCCTTTGGGCCTATCGCAGCAGAGCCCTTAAGCCTTTTTAATTCCTCCATAGCTGCCGCAGTGCTCTCATGCCTTTGCAATCTTGCATCTGGAAAATTCTCGGATAGAAATCTCCTGCACTGGGCCAGTGCATGCGGATGCGAGATTATTGTGTCTATTTCCTCTTTCTTTGTTCCCGGAACCACAACCAGGCAGAGGTTTATACCCAGAACTACCTCATCACATATCTTCAGATCGTAATCGATCAAGCAATCCATAGTTGTGTTGACACTCCCCTCCAGCGAGTTTTCAATGGCGACGACCCCGAATTCCACCCCGGAGCTTACGGAATCGAAGACCGCAACGACGGTATCGCAATAAACAAATTCGACGTTCTTGAAGATCCTTCTCGCCGCGATCTCGGTAAACGTTCCCTCCGGCCCGAGAACTGCAACTCTATCCCTTTTCTTCCTCATTTTTACAGTATTCCATTATCGACCTGAACAGATCCATTACGAACCTCTTATCGAGTCTCGTTGAATTAGAGACATTCTTCAGGACATCCCTCTCCCTCTCCGGATCAAAGATCTCAGCTCCTGTATCTCTCTTTAGCCTACCGATCTCTCTTACGATTTCAATTCTCTTCTCCAGGAGCTTTACTATCTCCCTATCAATCTTATCGATCCTCTCTCTAAGAGCCTTTATCTCTGGCATTTTTGCTCCACTCCCCCACTATGTCAACGTCTTCCCCTCCGACCTCCGTGATTCTCTTCCTTATTCTTACCGTTACGGGAAGATTTATCGCAGCTCCAACGATGATGGCTTCGCCCCTCGATAAACTTGGCAGATCTCTGACTATATCCTCAGTAACGCTCTCTACCGATTGACGAATGTATTCCTGATCCGATGGGTTCACGATCCTCATTATTATCTGCGTATTACACTGTGATAATATATCAGAATCCAGTCTACTCGGTCTCTGACTTACAATACACAAGCCAACACCAAACTTTCTGCCCTCCCTAGCGATCTTCTTCAGGATAGATTTCGATAAGATCGTCCTCTCTTCCATCGTTCTGGGTGCGAAATTGTGTGCCTCTTCAATAACTAAAAATGTTGGAGTATTGAAGTTTCCCTCGCCATCCTTTACATATGCCTTCCTCGCCTCAAATATCCTCCTGCTTATCGCCGCAATAATTGTCTCGGACAGCCGTTCATCGGCATCCGAGAGATCTATCACAGTAAGTTGATTTCCAGATACGATTTCATCCAAGGGAGTTCCCTCGAGCTCAAATATCCCCATCCTGCTCAGCCTCTCGATCTTCCTCATAGTGGGTCCTATGGTCGTTAAACCCACCCGCTTTGAGAGATCCTTTATCTCGCTCTCCGGTAGACTGCCCGTAAGGATCTCTTTGCCTTCCTTTGCATCATAAATCAGGCTCAGGATCTCTTTAACGATTTTAAGGTCGTATTTATCGTAGAATTTTCTCGCGAGATTTACAACGGCATCGATTAGATCTCTCTGCGCATCCGTCAGATCTGGAATGAGATTTATGAAGTCAATAGACCTCAAAGAAGATGTTTCTACCTTTATCTTGTGATCACCTCTGACGCCATAGACCCTTGTGGTAGAGCCCTCAAGTCTTATCCATTTATACTCTCCATGTGGGTCAAAAACTATAACAGAACCCCTCTTCTTTAATAACTCCTCAATTAACACCCCCACCGTATAGCTTTTCCCGGCCCCAGTCATCGCGAGGATCGCACAGTGCCTTGATACTATGTCATTAACAGACACGTAGACTGGAACGCTCTCCCTGGTGGAAAGCGTTCCTATTAGGGCAGACGTATCCTTTTCCTGCCGTAGGATCCTCTTTAGGGTATTATCATCGGCGAGCTTTACACTGGACCCCGGCTTTATACCATGTCTCGGGAGTTCTAGACCGTTCTCGCATTCATATCCGAGAATCTTAACCGTTGGAACCGGGTATTCCCCCTCGTTTAGAATTATATCCCCGAGCCTGAGGTCTCTACCAAATTCGTCTGGCAGTAATTCGTTGGATATTGTAATGTCCTTTATTATGCCGAGGATCTTGTTATTTGTTACGGATTCATTAACGATGACGAATTCATCCCTCTTAACGTGTTTTTCCATTCCTTTTTTTATTACAAATCTAAACCCTCGAAGGGTTGTCGCTCCAATAATCTGCCCTATCTCCATTTTTGCTTTGTTAAATATAAGTCTTTCCTGCATAAATCATATATGATGAAACCCACCGCATTAATAGTTGGTAGATTTCAGCCCTTTCACAACGGACACGTAAAGCTCATCGATTGGGCTGCAGAAGAGGTTGATAAGATAATTATAGCTATTGGAAGCTCACAGGAAAGCCATACGTGGGAAAATCCCTTTTCGGCCGAAGAGCGCAGGAGGATGATTGAGCGATCTCTTAAAACACTCTACAGGTATGAGATCATTGAGGTACCGGATGTAAATGATGACAGGATATGGGTTTCCCACGTGAAGAGGATCGCGCCAGAATTTCAGGTTGTTTATACAAACGGCGAGCTCGAGATAAGGCTTTTTAGAGAGGCCGGTTTTGAAGTGAGAACAACACCGCTCTTTAGCAGAGATCTCTACTCTGGAACAGAGATAAGGAGGAGGATAGCCAATGGAGAGAGATGGGAGCGTCTCGTCCCGCAGGGAACGATAGACGTCATCAGGGAGGTAGATGGCGTTAGGAGGATAAGGGAGCTGAGCCGTATTTTATGATTTTCTTTTATAATAATAATTGAGGTGATTATATGGTCGAGAAACAAAAGGTTGGGGAGGTATTTACCTATTTTGCAAAGCCCTGTGTCGCCGGTATAAAGGTAACTGACGGCTTCCTTGAGATCGGAGACAAAATCTTGATCCGGGGACATACAACCAATTTTGAGCAGTTCATTGAGTCGATGCAGGTCGAACATAAACCAATACAGAGAGCGGAGGCTGGGCAATCCATTGGGGTCAAGGTAAGAGAAAGGGTGAGGCCCCACGACGTGGTTTACAAGATTCAGGCCAATGGGTAATAATGGATTCTCTCGGGCTGCCTGAGGGGAACAGAGGGTTCAGATAGGCTATAGAATGGAAGGATTATGGATGATGACCTCTAAATTCGATCCAAAGAAGATTGAAGAGAAGTGGATCCGGAGATGGGAGGAGGAGAGAATATTTGAGGCAAGGCCCGATCCAGATAGGGAAAAATTCTACATTACAGTTGCCTATCCCTATCCCTCAGGGAGCATGCATGTAGGTCACGGCAGGACGTATACCGTTCCGGACGTCATCGCGAGATTTAAGAGAATGCAGGGCTTTAATGTTCTTTTTCCAATGGCGTGGCACGTTACCGGAAGCCCGGTCCTGGGGATCGCCGAGAGGATTAAGAAAAGGGATCCCAAAACGCTTAGGATCTATGGCGAGCTCTATAAGGTACCGGGAGATGTCCTGGATAAGTTCACGGATCCGAATGAGATCGTCAAATATTTCTCGGATGAATATAAGCGGAACATGAGTAGGCTTGGGTTCTCGATAGACTGGTCCCGTGAGTTCTTTACCATAACTCCACAGTATAGCAGATTTATAGAATGGCAATACAGAACCCTTTATGAGAAGGGTCTGATAAAGAAGGGCGAACATCCGGTGAGATACTGCCCATCCTGTGATAATCCCGTCGGTGATCACGATCTCCTGGATGGTGAGAACGCCGTGATAAATGAATTTACCGTGATAAAATTCAGACACAACGAATTGATCCTTCCGGCCGCAACCCTGAGACCAGAAACCATCTTTGGGGTTACGAACATGTGGCTCAATCCAGAGATAGAGTATGTAAGGGCGAGGGTTGATGGGGAGATATGGTTATTGAGTAAAGAGGCGGCGGAGAAGATGAGGTATCTCGATAAAAAAGTAGAGGTTATTGGTAAGATTAAAGGCGATGAATTGATCGGAAAATCGTGTATAAATCCATTAGATGATAAAGAGATACCAATTCTGCCAGCAAATTTTGTTGATCCCGACTATGCCACGGGGGTTGTTATGTCCGTACCCGCCCACGCCCCCTATGACTACGTTGCCCTGAGGGACCTGGGGAGCGACATCAAACCCATAACGATCATAGAGATGGGTGAGGAGGTGCCAGCAAAGGAGATAGTTGAAAGGATGGGTATAAAGAATCAGAGGGATAAGAGGCTTGAGGAAGCAACAGAGGTCCTCTATCGAACAGAGCACGCAAAGGGGATCATGAAAGAATCCATTAGGGATTACGGTGGATTGCCCGTGAGGGATGCGAGGGAAAGGCTCTCACGGGATCTAATCAGAGAGGGCAAGGGGGATATATTCTATGAATTCTCTGAGGGTCCAGTAGTTTGTAGATGTGGGACAAGGTGCATTGTAAAGGTCATCAAGGATCAGTGGTTTCTCGAATACAGCAATTTAGAGTGGAAATCGAAGGCTCATGAGTGCCTCAAAAACATGAAAATTATTCCAGAAGAAACGAGACAGAATTTTTCATACTTCATAGACTGGCTCAAGGACTGGGCATGTACTAGGCGAGTTGGATTGGGAACCAGATTACCATGGGATAAAAACTGGCTTGTTGAGCCTCTAAGTGATTCGACGATATACATGTCATACTATACGATATCTAAATTCCTTAATAAACTCGACCCAGCGAAACTCGATATCGATTTCTTTAACTACATATTTCTTGGAAAGGGCGATTCGGAGAGGATCGCGAAAAATGTGGGCATAACAGAGGAAGAGCTGAAAAAAATCGGTGATGAATTCAGATACTGGTATCCACCGGAATGGCGTCTCTCGGCTAAAGACCTGGTCGGGAACCATTTGACATTCCACATATTCCACCATACCGCAATATTTCCAGAGGATTACTGGCCAAGGGGTATAGTCGTATTCGGGATGGGGCTCCTTGAGGGGGATAAGATGTCCTCATCGAAGGGTAACATAATACTTCTAAGCGATGCCCTCCAACGTTATGGAAGCGATACCGTAAGATTATTTTTAATGTCAAATGCCGAGCCGTGGCAGGATTTCGATTGGAGAGAGACTCTGGTTAGAAACACGGCAAAGAAATTAAAGCAGTTCTATGATCAGGTTGAGTATGCCATAAAACTGGAAAATGAGATTCCAATCAGGGATATCGATAGATGGCTGATAAGCAGGGTAGAGATGGGGATATCAGAGACCATAGATGCCCTGGAAGGATTCCAGACCAGAAAGGCACTGCAATACGCATTCTTTAATATCCTGAACGACCTCGCATGGTATTCAAGAAGGTGCGAACCAAATTCCAGGGTTTTGAGGGAGGTAGCCGATAGATGGGTGAGATTGATGGCCCCCTTCACACCCTTCATCTGTGAGGAACTATGGGCTAAAATGAATGGAAAGGGCTTCGTTTCCCTGGCGAGGTATCCAGGATCTGATGCGAAAAGGATTAATATGGAGATCATCCAAAGGGAGGAGATGATCAGGGATTTAATGCGGGACATACAGAACATCCTGGAGGTAACCAAGATCAAACCTAAAAGGATCCACCTGTATCTCGCCCCGGAGTGGAAACGAAGGGTTTTTGAGATGATTAAAGCGGGAAGATCTGTTTCAGATGCCATGAAGGATCCCGAGCTAAGAGAGCACGGAAAGGCTGTTGTAAATATAATGCAGAGGATCAGAAAAGATGAGGTTCCGGAGATCGTTCTGACATTGAGTAAAGAACATGATGCGATCTCGGATGCGAGGGAGTTCCTCGAGAGGGAGTTTAAAGCAGCTATTCTGATACAGAAAAAGGCGGAGTATGACCCGGAGAATAAAGCAAAGAACGCCCTGCCCATGAAACCGGGGATCTATATAGAAGGCTAATCTTTACGCATTTCTGCAATTCTCCGCAAATTCTCTCATCTCCTCAATAGATGTGAACGCGCCCATATGATTCTTTCCGAGGGCGGCGCACGCAAATTGCGGTATATTGCCTCTCAGGTCCAAGATATTATATAAACATTCGTCTGCGATCCTTGTTCTGTTTTCATCTGCGAGATCAATTGTATAAAATGTATAGTTCTCCCTTCTAAGCTGTCTGATCCACGGATTCATCCTGTTGCAGTGATCACAACCCTCCTCGGTATAGAATATAACGGAATTCGATGAAACATTATATCTATTCAAACAATCAACGGCAAATTCTATATCCCTGAGCTCATCCCTTAGTTCGCATGCCCTTGTGATGTTCGCAAATTCGCACAATATGGAAAGGATGTTCAATCTAGAGTTCGCTAACCCCATATCGGCTCTATCCCCGAATATAACAAGGATATTGGGTCTTGGAACTATCCTGGTTCGAATACCCTTTATTTCGATTTTTAGTTCCGAGGAGATCTCATCTATCATTGATGGGTCGCAGTCCTCACAATCCGGGGGCATCATGTAATATATGCTCAGATTTTCAGATTCCCGCCCGGTTTCAGGATGGGGTCGGTTGAGATAGATCAGACCCGCGCCCACGAGTATGATGAGACTAACTGCAAGAACATACCCCCATGAACGCGTAGTCCCATCGGCTCCAACCCCGTTCTCACCTTCATTTTCCATCTTGAGATTACCTATGGATTTTTAGATTTATATTCTGATTTAATTTTCCCAAATCAAACATAATTGACATTATCAATGCCGAGGTGGCGGAGCATGGGCACCCTTTTCTTTTCGAAAGCAAAGCGTGCCCGGAAAAGAAAGGTCGACACTTTGTGTCGACTACAAAATAATATAAATAATTTCATATTAATTCGTTCGTCGTGCCGAGGTGGCGGAGCATGGACTAACGCGCGAGCCTGGAGAGCTCGTCTCCCTCTGGGAGGCTTGGGTTCGAATCCCAACCTCGGCGTCAAGCTTTCTTAGAGGAATTCTCCGAGAATCACCCGGGAAGCTCGAAGAAGATCAGCGTTTCGTTCGTTATGTTGTATTTTTCTGTAAATTTGGCATTGACCTCCAGCACGTACAGTGAGTTATTTTCTGGCGCGTACGTTGGACAGGAGGATCTTTGACAGGGGGGGAGGTTTCTAGCTGTATGCACTACCCGTTTATCCTTATTTATCCATATGATATCGAGGGGGAATTTCATCCCCTTCATCCAGAAGGCGTACCTGCCTTCATCATCAAAGACGAACAGCATCCCAGCGTCCTCTCTCAGGGAATCTCTACCAGAGAGTCCTATTCTGCGACTTTTATCGTTATTCGCTATCTCCACCTCGATGCATTTAGAGCCTTTAAACCCCTTGGGGGCATTAAAACAGAGATCGGTAGTTGGAAGCCCGGGTGTCATCAAAAGCCATAAGCCGATGAGAACTACAATTCCTATCCCGGCCAATAATTTTCTATCCATTTTTAATTAATTTACTACCTCTTTTATTGCCTTAGAGATTAAATCGGCAACGGTAATCTTACTAACCTCCGTTGGTATGGTATCCGTGCAAACCAGATCATCCAGGATCCCACTAAATTGCTGCAGGCCCATCGAGAAGACGCCGTGGATACAGCCGACGTGTATGGATCTTGCCCCTTGGGCCTTAACAAATTTCGCCGCTTCGATTATTGTAGTCCCGGTGGATATCATGTCGTCCAGGATTATTACGTCTTTGCCAGAGACATCCAGTTTCTTTGTATTTATTTTGACCTCTTGATCCGAGATCCTGGTCTTCTCCAGGTAATCAAATTCGCAGTTGATTATCTCAGAGGCTCTTTTTGGGTTTTAAAGGGCCCCTTCGTCGGGTGATATGAGAACGGGCTTCTTTAATTTATTTTTAAATTATTCTGCGAGGAGAGGGA
>QMZJ01000024.1 GCA_003663115.1 Candidatus Altarchaeales archaeon
GACGATAAAATTTGCATGCCTGTAATAGAAGTAGGGATCCAATGCAGTTAGATACCTCCCACTCCAATTCACTCCCCGAACCGTATTCGCTGGGGCTATATGTAAAACCAAACCGGATAGGAATATGGCAAATACGACCGCAATCTTCAACTTCAATATCTTGTGAATGGAAATTGCATAGAATAATAAAAAAGTACCGAGGATTATGGCAATAACATTTAAATCCCTCAGGGCAAAACCGCTTTTCTGAGCGGCGTACCAGAAGGATACGGCCATCGCTAGAATCAATACAGGGATTCCAACAAAGGTATAGTCCCTTTTCCCAGCTTTAAAGTAGAGATAGATAAAGTATATCGATACGATACACAGGAGGAACAGAAGAATCGCTATGATATTTAAAATAGTCTCCATCATTGCCCCAATAATACTGACGAGAAAGGCGGATATGGATATGGCGAATAGTGGCTCTTCCATATGCTGTACTATACCATCCAAGTATTTTTCCCCCTTCTCAGCCATCCAAATTACCTCGTTATCGAGCTTTAGAAAAGCTCGACCAAAAATTTTGGCGAAATTTTTTCCGCCAACTGAATTATAGCCTCACCTTCCGAATCTTCTCTCCCTCGTGTTATAATCATTCAATACCTCGATCAGGTCATCCTTCTCGATCTCCTGCCATAACTTATCTATGAAGTATATCTCTGAGTATGCGCATTGCCACAACAGGAAATTACTGAGCCTTGATTCTGCGGTCCTTATAATTATATCGGGATAATCTTTAACCCATAAATTTTCTCTCAGATTCTCCTCGTTCAGCTCTAAACCAGAGTTTATAACCTTCCTTACCGCGTGTATCATCTCCTGTCTCCCCCCATATGCTAAGGCTATGTTGAGTTTAAAATTCTCATAATCCTTTGTACGATCCTCCAATCTATTCATATTCTCAACAACCCTTTTTCCCGTGGGATTTCCAAAGCTCGAGAGAGACTCTCTGTCGCCGCAGAAATTTATACGTATCCCGTTCTTGTGAATCCTCTCGTCCTCCAATGAATTCAATGCGTAATCTGAAAATAGATTCAACAGTGTGTTTACCTCTCTGTAACTCCTATTTTTAATGTTCTCTATGGACAGTGCATAAATTGTAAGTCCTCTCACGCCCAGCTCTATACACCACTCCATAAACTGGTGAAATTTCTCAATGCCCTTCCTATAGGATTCTTCTAGGTCATAGATGCCCTTTCTCCTCATAAATCTTCTATTCCCATCGGGTATCAGTCCGATGTGCATTTTCCGATAAATAATTTGGGTTTTAAATGATTAATATAATTTAAATCAAAGGTAAAGAGGGTATTTATATGGATTCCTATTATGACCTTCATCTGCATTTGAACGAGGGATTGAATGATCTAAAAGAGAGGATAAAGTTAGCAGAGCATATGGGTTGGGATGGGATATGCCTCACTGTAGACTTCCAGAGTACAGAGGCCCTTAAAGAATTCTCTGAAAAAGTATCTGATATGCGAACAGAAACTGAAATGGAATTATTCTCTGGTGCGGAGATAACCGCAAAATCTGTCCAGGAATTACGGAAAAATTCGAGGAGGGCACTAAGCTTTGTAGATATCATCCTGGTTAAGGGGGGTGGTGATGAGATAAACAGATCGGCGGCAGAGTGCTGGGAGGTTGACATCCTGTGCCACCCAGAAAAGCTTGCCGAAAGGGATTTCATGAAACAAAGGAACTCTGGTATGGATCACGTAATGGCAAAGCTCATGGCGGAACGCTTAATTGGAATAGAATTTAATTTTTCTGAGATTCTTAACTCCTACGGGATGCTCAGGAGCCAGATCCTGGGAAGGATGCATCAGAATGTGATGTTAGCAAGAAAGTACAAGGCATTGATGATCCTTACCTCCGGGGCCCGGGACAGGTGGGACCTGAGGGCCCCGAGGGAGTTACTCGCAATTGGCAAAATGCTTGGAATGACCCAGGGAGAGGCAAAGAGTGCGGTCTCTGAAAATCCATCGAGGATCTTACAGAAATCGAGGGATAGGAGAGATCCAAATATCATCCTGAAGGGCTTACGGGTGATGGAATGGGGCGATCAGAAGCCCCGAAAGAAGAGGATGTTCGGCTGGTATTAGTTAAATCAGATATTCAGCACATCATTCATTCCGTAGATACCTTTCTTGTCTTTGATAAATTCAATGGCCTTAATAACGCCATTCACAAAGGCGGTTCTTGAATGTGCCTTGTGGGTTACCTCTATTCTCTCGCCCAACGTAGCGTAGATCACTGTGTGCTCCCCGACGATATCCCCGGCCCTTATAGCATGTATCCCTATCTCCCCCCTTTCTCTCTCCCTTGAGCCCTTTCTTCCATAGACTGCTATGTCCTTTAGATTCTTCTCCATCTCTTCGGCAATGATCTCCGCCGTCCTGAGGGCGGTCCCGGAGGGGGAATCTTTCTTGAAGCGGTGATGTTGCTCTATGATCTCTACATCATAATCCATCAGGTTTTTCGTCGCCCTTCTGACCAGGTCCCAGAATATATTCACCCCAACACTCATATTTGGGGATATCACTACACCTATGTTACATTTAATTGCCTCTCTTTTCATCTCACTTAGCTGTTCATCGCTGAAACCCGTTGTTCCAACAACCACGTTAATGCCTCTCCTGCAGATAAGCTTGAAGTTCCAGAAACACGCCTCCGCATTGGTGAAATCTACAACCACCTGCGGTTTTGTCTCCTTTAGTGTACTCTCCAGCTCTGCTGCGCTGGAAATCTTAACGCCCAGGGCATCTGTCCCGGAGACAACTCCGGCATCCTTCCCGATTATTGGGTTTTCCGGGGAGTCTATGGCTGCCACGACATCGAGACCCTCTTCAACCGCTCTCTTTATTATCTCCCTGCCCATCCTTCCGACTCCGAGCATGGCAATCTTTGTCATTTTTTATCTCTTCCCTCGAAGATACTCCCCCTGCCTTGAATCGTTTAAATATAAGGAATTACATAATAAATTGTTAAATCAGTTTATTTCCCTGGCCTCGGAATATAATCTATGAACCTGTTTCCATTCAAAAGGATCAGGGAGGGGCAGAGGGAATTTCTGGAGGATACCAGAAAAGCAGTATATGAAGGGAAGCATCTTGTAGCTCATGCGCCCACCGGGATAGGAAAGACCGCTGCTGTTATGGCCCCGAGTCTCGAATACGCCCTTGAGAATAATAAGACAATTTTCTTTATAACACCAAAACATACTCAGCATACAATTGTTATAGACACATTACGGAGAATAAAGAGAAAGTTTGGGATTAATTTCATTGCCGTTGACATAATAGGGAAGCAATGGACGTGTCCACATAAGGTCAGGGACCTGGATTCGAGGGAGTTTAATGAGTTTTGCAGGGCCATTAAGAGGGATGAGAGATGCAGGTACTATAAAAATGTACGAAAGAAAAGGCTTTCAGAGAATACAAAGAAGATAATAGAAAGGATTAAGAAAGAACCGATGCACAGCGAGGAGATAAGTGAGCTCTGCTCGGATAATATGCTATGTCCATACGAGGTCTGCGTCGAGGTTGGTAAGGATGCAACGGTAGTTGTATGCGATTACTTTCACATATTCTCTCCCGGGGTTAGAAATGCGTTCTTTTCAAAATTAAACAAGGGGCTTCAGAATTCCATTCTCATTATAGATGAGGCTCACAACCTGCCAGACAGGATCAGAAGGCTATTAAGTTATAAATTGAGCGAGTATTCACTGAAGAGGGCCATAAAGGAGGCAAATTTTCTCGGTTATGAGCATCTATCTGATGACTTCAGAGATACGATAAAGGTTCTCAGGGGGCTTGGAAAAGGGATGAAACCTGGGGATGAAAAAATTGTGGATAGGAGTGAATTTACGAACGCATTAATTGAAAAGATTGGTATGAAGTACGAGGATTTTATAGATACGGTCGATGACCTTGGTGAAGAGGTTCTGAGGATCCCCAAGAGGTACAGATCCTATGCGAAAACGATCTCAAGATTTCTGGAGATGTGGAATGAGGAAAGCATGGGTTATGCCAGAATCCTCAGAAGGGATAATGTCTTTTCGTTGAACTATACATGCTTGGATCCATCAATTTCGAGCAGAGATGTCTTTGCAGAGACGTATTCCTCGATCTCCATGAGCGGTACCCTGCTCCCATTAAATATGTATTCTGACGTGCTGGATCTAAAGCCGGATAGAGTCATTCTGAGGGAGTATCCATCGCCATTCCCTAAGGAGAATAAGCTGATAATCCTAACCCCTGGCGTAACGACGAAGTATTCCAAGAGGGGCGATTTCATGTACAAGAAGTATGCACAGATCATCTTCAAGATCATTAGAGAGATTCCAGGAAATGTCGCTATATTCTTTCCGGCATATAAGATCCTGGATTCTATCAGAGAACATCTGATTAAATTTAAACCGGATAAGGATATCCTGATAGAGAGGCAGGGGATGAAAAAAGACGACAGATTACTGCTTTATAATCGTCTGGTAAACTCGAGGGGGAATGGGGCCCTCTTACTGGGAGTACAGGCGGGCTCCCTGTCTGAGGGAGTTGATTATGCTAACAACATTCTCAATGGCGTTATCGTTGTCGGTCTACCCCTGGAGATACCAAGTTTAGAGACAAAATCCCTGATCGAATACTATGATTTCAAGTTCGAGAGGGGCTGGGATTACGGCTACATCTATCCAGCGATGAACAGGGTTTTACAATCTGCTGGAAGGTGCATAAGATCCGAGACCGACAAGGGCGTTATAGTGCTAATGGACGAACGCTTTAAATGGAGGAACTACTCGAAGTGCTTTCCGATGGATTTCGAGGCTATTATAACTGAAGTGCCAGAGAGGTATATAAGGAGGTTCTTTGAGGGTGAAAAATGAGGGGGATAGAGAAAACAGAATTCGAGAACGGTCTCAAACTTCTCACCGAAGAGAGACCAAATACAAAGAAGGCCGCGTTACTCGTTGGAATAGGAGTCGGCTCTGTGAACGAAGATGAAAAGATCAGTGGGGGATCGCACTTCAATGAACACATGCTCTTTAAATCGAACAGATTCAGAAGTGCAAGACAGATTATAGAGGATCTGGAGTATAGTGGAACCATTGTAAATGCATATACCACCTGGAGATATACCGCTTTTTACGCTAAAACACCCCATACGGGGCTTGAGAATGCCATGGAGATCCTATTTCAGGCCGCAACGAACTATAGCTATAAAGAAGAGGAATTTGAGCTTGAGAGAAAGGTTATCCTGACAGAGATCCAGAACTACATCAACTCTCCGGAAAAATACGCCATCATGGGTCTCTTTATACCTGCACTATTCTCAGGAACCCCAATGGAGAGGAGGATTGAGGGTACAACCGAATCAATAGGTTCTGTCACAAAAAAAGAGCTCGAGAGATTCAAAAAACGGTTTTATGTTCCGAACAATATGATAATAGCGGTGTGCGGAAGATTCAGCAAATCGAGATTGATGGATGTGGTTGAGAGCACATTTGGGGGTCTCAAGAAGAGGAATATCCCAAATATCGGGAAGATCGATATCAGAAACAGGAGACGTATAAAGGTGGAGGGGAGGAGGGACATAACCCAGAGTTACCTTTGCCTTGGGTACAGGGTTCCTGGCTATTCGGGCGAGGATTTTTTCAAATTGGACCTTCTATCATCGATACTTTCGGAAGGGCTTTCGTCAAGGATGTTTAGAGAGCTCAGGGAGAGGAGGGGAATCGGATATTCCGTCGGAAATTTCTTCCATCCCCTCGGTGAGGAGGGAATGTTCATATCCCACGTCGATGGATTCGATCCAGAGAGGGTTGATGAAACGAAAGATGTCATACTGAAAATCTTCGATGACCTGAAAAGAAAGAGATTACCGACGAGGGAGTTTAAGGGTACCAAAAGACTTATGATCTCAAAGTACGACGATCGGTTAGAGAAAATTACTGAGAGGGCGATGATGATCTTCCAGTCCGAGTTCTTTAAAATACCATTCGATTTCAGGGAAAAGGAGAGATTCATCAGGGAGGTTTCAAAGGAAGACATTCGATACGCAGCAAAAAAGTACCTCAGTGAGGATTATGTGATGACCGTGTTAAAACCCAGATAACTCTCCAATTTTCATTACGATCAATCTGCAGACATCGTGTTTTTTACCTCTCGGGCAGTCAATTAAACTCGCTCGGATTATACCCGCCCTTATCGTATCCACAGATCGGGATACCCTCCGCAGGGGCATCGTGACTTAACCCAATGAAACGAGACCCTGACCAAGTGCAAAGATTCATTCGTTAAGCCATCCGTACAACTCGGTATCTTTTGGAATCGGTATATGTGGACCGAGTGTTTAGTTGCAATTTTCCAGCTGAGATGGAATTTACTGGTAAAATGCCATATGGAACGATGATGAGATACTTTATATCTGAGAGATTCTAATGATTATCTGTGTGAGCATAGTTACTTAATATTGAAATTTGATCCATAATTTCAAAAGGGATTCAAAATGATTGATAAAAGAAAAGAGGATCACCTGAGGATCTCTATAGAAAAGGATGTTGAATTCGGAAGTACCGGGTTTGAGGATATAAGACTGGTTCACAAGGCTCTCCCCGAGCTGAATTTCGATGATATAGATCTGGAGATAAGGTTTCTCGGTAAGATATTGAGTTATCCGGTAATCATAGAGGGTATAACCGGCGGGATCCCCAGCGCGAGGAAGATAAATCGAGATCTGGCGGCCATAGCTGAAAGATTTGGAATAGGTTTTGGTGTTGGAAGTCAGAGGATGGCCATAGAGGATCCAAGATTAGCCGACACATACAGGGTCAGAGATGTAGCTTCAGATATTTTTTTGATTGCAAATCTCGGGGCCATTCAACTAAATTGCGGTTATGGCATTGAAGAGTGCGAACTGGCAATTGAGATGATCGATGCGGATGCACTGGCACTACATATAAATCCATTACACGAGGTAATTCAGCCGGAGGGGAATAGAAATTTCTCCAACCTGATCGAAAAGATTAATTCCATTTCACGGGAATTAAAAAAACCGGTGATAGCTAAATGTGTCGGCTCTGGGATTTCTTACGAAACTGCTAAAAAGCTCAGGGTTTCTGCGATCGATGTCGGCGGTTCTGGGGGCACCTCGTGGAGCTTAATCGAGAGCTATAGGGGGGATAAAAAAACAAAAAAGATCGGAAAGACATTTGCCGGGTGGGGGATTCCAACAGCCGAGTCAATAAGGGAGGTATCAAAACTCGAAGTTCCGTTAATCGGTTCTGGTGGAATTCGAACCGGATTGGACGCCGCAAAGGCAATTGCCCTTGGGGCCGATTGTGTGGGTATGGCGCTGCCAATCCTCCGAAGATGGTCTAGTGGAGGAAAGAGGGGTGTGGAGGAATTTCTGGACCAATTTTTAACAGAATTAAGGATTGCTATGTTTCTAACCGGATCTGAGAATGTAGGGGAGTTGAAAGGAAAACTTAGATGAAATTGAACCTCTTTGACAGGCTCTTTGGCAGGGAAAATAAGGAAGAATCTCTGGAATTGATAGATTCCGATAAATTGAGAGACTGGCTGGAAAGGCAGGTAAAATCGAGAAAACGGGAGATCTACAAGGGATGCAGATCATTGATAGATGACATATTCTTGAATCTGGAAGGAATAAAAACGGCAATGTTGGAGCTTGAAAAACTGGAATGTCCCGATGAGATACCGAAAAAAGCCCGTAAGATAGTAGTTACTTCTAAACCGGCCTTTGTTCATGGGATACTGGATTCAATAGTCGTGGTAGGGGATAAGAAGCCCTCGGGATATGACGAGCTGAAAAAATTTCATGAAGACCTACAGGCTGTTGTATCCTCCCTGGGAAAAATAATCATTAGTCATGGAAGATACCTCTCCATCGCATTTGAAGATGAAATCGATAACATTAAAATAAAGTCGAAGAGACTATTTGAAATGTCCGGGGAGCTTGGGGAGAGAATCGGGTCGGACGTAAGCCTTTTTTTAGAGGCATTAGAAAAGTTGAACGAGATAGAGATAAAGCTAAGGGAGCTGGGGGATCTGGATACATACAGGTCTAACCTGAAAGAAAAACTTAAGAGGTATTCAGAGGAAATATCCGATCTGGAGAGGAAGATAGATTCCCTCCACGGGACCAGGGAGTTTAAGGAGTTGAGGAGAACGGAGGAAGAGTTAAGAGGGGTAAGGGAAAAACTGGAGTCCGTTGAACTGGATATCTACAACTATATAAATCCCTTAAGGAGACCCATGAAGAAATTCAGGAAATTTGCGGAGGTTAGGGGCTATGGACCGGAAATTCTCAAGAGTATCGATGGATATATGCAAGACCCCGTGGAATGCTTTCTATTAGATGAGAATGGAAATCTGGAGGACATACTCGTGAAGATCGGGAAGGCAATCGAAGCCGGGGATTTTAAACTGAAGGATAGGGACAGGGAGAGGGCATTAATCAGAATAGAATCGGCACTGAATATCGACAAGAATAAACTGAGAGAAAGGCATTTAGAGCTCAATTCTCTTAGGGAAGATCTGCTAAAGAGAATTGAGTCATTTTCAGTTACCGAGAAGATAAAAGGGCTTAAACGAGATCTCGAGCACCTCGAGAGAGAGGTGAAAACCTGTGAGGACGAGCTCGATAGAATAGAGAAAAAAAGCGATAGTATTGAAAGAGATATATCCGGGAGAAGGGAGGAATTGGAGAGAAGACTAAATGACATTGATGGTTACAGGATAAAGATAAACTGGAGGGATTAGGTCACTTTTTTATCCTCTCTCTCGCTCTCCTAAACAATCCAATTAGCGTGAACGACTCCCTTCCAGAGATGAATGCCCTGCCTATCAGTTGCCGAAATGTTTTCTTTGCCAGCTTCGCATCCTGTTCTCTATCATGCACGGAATCTACAAAAGAATCAAATTTTTCCAACAGAACCTTTTTTTCAACCAGATCTGCCCTCCTGAGCTTCTTCAGTCTCTTTTTTCTGTTCTCGAATCTCTGCCTGGATATCTCATAAAGCAGAATTGCTACCGAATGGGATAAATTCAATGTGGGATATTCCTCACTCGCTGGAATCGAAACAAGGAGATCACACGCCTCTATTTCTTCATTATATAGCCCATAATTCTCCCTTCCAAAGACCAGACCTATCTTTCCCTCAACTTCGAGGGCGTTCTTTAGATCATATAGGGGTATTGGCGTTCTTAAAGGGTTTCTGTCTGTTCCCACTATAGATGTTGTTGCTATTAAAAAGTCGAACTTCTCCTTCACGGCACTGAAATTATCAAATTTTTTAGCATTCTTCAGGATGTCTATCCCGTGCATGGCCATCGCCCTGGCTTCTTTTCCGAGTTTGACCGGATTTACCAAGATTAATTCACTGAAGCCAAAGTTCTTCATAACCCTGGCCACAGAGCCGATATTGCCCTCATACCTTGGCTCTATGAGGATCACGGAAAAGGTTGGCATTTTTTATCTTATTGTTCGTTGACAAATTTATGAGCCAATCTGGTCGGCTCCGGTAGCTTATGACCCTTAAGACATTTTTTAACTACCTCGATGCCTGTTTTTAGTGAAATTTTATAGCCCGGTGAAATGAAGAGTGGGTTGCATCCTTCTCTGGATTTTAGAACCGCGCCTATTATCTCGTTCTGATATCTCAGTGGTTCGTATTCTCCAATCCTCTCTGGAGCTTTAAAATCCCCGATCAGTTTTTTCTTTGCAACCCCTACAGTTGGAATGTCCAATAAAATCCCGACATGGGTTGCGATACCCATCCTCCTCGGATGAGCTATGCCGTGTCCATCGATCATCAAGATATCCGGTCTTTTCCTTAATTTTTTGTACGCCTCTATAATGCTTGGACCCTCCCTAAAGGTGAGCAGACCCGGAATGTATGGGAAACCCGTTTCAATCTCGGAGAAGGCTCTTTCGATCTCATTTAACTCCGGAAAACTAAGAACCACGATGCATGACCTGACTCTGTCCCTTTCTGGAAATGCCTGATCAACCCCAGCAATTGTCTTAATCTTTCCTGGAAGTCTATCTTCCAGTATAATTTTCTTTCTCAATTCCCTCTGGATCCCGATGTACTTTTCTGTGTTTATCATCGTAATACATATTTACATGAATATCCATATTGTAATACGTACAAAAATGAGGCTTATAGGTACGATCTCAGGGGAGGTAAGGCCAACAGAATTCAATATCCTGCTCTCAACCTCAGATATAGAGAAGGGGAGTTTTGTAAAGGTAAATCACGAGGTTTATGGTTGGGTTCTGGGGAGGATCGATAGTTTAAAGAGATACATAGATCCCAGAGGGGAGGAGATCCTGCTCGCGGAGGCGTACACGGTGGGTTATAAACGAGATGGGCAGATCTTGATTCCGAAAACACCATTTAAGCCGGAGGAGAGGGTCTACTCGGCTGACAGGGATCTTATTATGAACGTAATAGGCTTGAAGAGATCCAGGTCAAATAATATCTATATAGGTCTCCTTGAGGGACACGATATTCCGGTGTATCTGGATGTTAAAAAGAGTATTGGAAAACACATGTCGATTCTTGCAAAAACCGGGGCGGGAAAGAGCTATACCGTTGCCGTAATTCTTGAAGAATTATTAAAGGCCAATATCCCGTGTTTAATAATTGACCCACACGCCGAATACTCCTCCCTGAAGTATGAGAATGACGACTATGATGCGATGTTGCAGTTCAATGTAAAACCCAGATCCTATGAAAGGGAGGTAACGGAGTACGCAGCGAATATTGTGGCAAATCCAGACGCCGAGAGGCTTACCCTAAAACCGAGATTCACCCTGGATGAACTGATAGAGATAATGCCCATGAGGCTTAATGAGAGTCAGAAATCGATACTCTATAATGTCATGAGGAGATTGGAGAATGTGGAGTATACCCTTCAGGATATAATAAATGCGGTGAGATTAGACGATAGTAAGGCCAGATGGAAGGTAATCAGTGGATTAGAAACCTTACGGAATAGTGGGATCTTCGATGGGAAGCCGATATCGATGAAACAGTTGGTAAGGAAGGGCAATGCCTCAATAATAAACCTGAAGGGCGTAGAACCGAGAATTCAGGAATTGATTCTTGCCAAGATAGCAAAGGATCTATTCAATGCAATAAAGCTCGGTGAGATTCCACCATTCTTCCTTCTGGTTGAAGAGGCCCATAACTTCTGCCCAGAGCGGGGCTTTGGTGATGCCCTCTCGTCCCAGATTCTGAGGACAGTTGCATCCGAAGGCAGGAAATTCGGTTTTTACCTGGGCGTTGTAAGTCAGAGACCCGCGAGGATTGACAAGAACGTCCTGTCACAGTGCAATACGCAGATCATTTTGAAGATAACAAATCCGAATGATCTTAGGGCCATAGGTCAATCGATAGAAGGCTTCACTCCTGGAATGGAGAACGATATTAAGCAGCTGTCCGTTGGACAGGCATTGATCGTTGGCGAGTGTGTTGAGCAACCAATTACCGTGAACGTAAGGGCGAGAGAGAGCAAGCATTACAGTGCTGTCGAGACCGAAAAGAGAGTAGAGATTCGTAAAAGGTCTATAATCGAAAGGATAAAGCCGATATTCATAGAGAAGGAACCGGTGAAAGAGAAAGAGAAAGAGAAAACA
>QMZJ01000025.1 GCA_003663115.1 Candidatus Altarchaeales archaeon
GAATTATATTGGATTCAGGATAAATAATTGCCAGGATCTGCGGGGGGTGGCTGGATCATGAGAATACTTAGAATCCCCTATCACATAAATTTTAACCTGTTTTACCTATTCTATTACCATGAAAGAAAGAAAACCCACGTCAAGGAGAGAGATTCCAGTAAAGATACTTGTTTTGGATGTTCTCAAGCCACACAAGCCGAATATCCTGGAGCTGGGTAAGGGGATCTGCGAGGAAAAGAGCGTAGAAAATGCAAATATCTCCGTATATGCGGTAGACGAAAAAACCGAATCGATCAAGATAGTTCTGGAAGGGGAAGATATAAAATTCGATAGAGTTGCAGAGCTGATAGAAAGTTATGGTGCGGTCATTCATTCGATGGATAAGGTGGTCCTGGGTAAAAAGAAGGTTATTGAAGTGCCATTAGTTGAAGAGAAAAGATAGGGTTTAAATGGAAATAGTAAAGTATCTCAGAATATTGAGAGAGGAAGAGATAGCGAGAAGATATTTCGTAATGAATTCCTTTGATGGTGTGCTGGTGGCCCTTGGCGTGGTTATTGCCATGTATCTCACCGGAATAGATGAGCCCAGAGTGGTTATAGTTTCCTGTCTGGGTGCTGCAATAGCAATAGCGGTTTCCGGGGTTTGGAGCGCGTATGCCGCCGAAAGAGCCGAGAGAATGAAGGCGTTGAGAGAGTTAGAGAGACACATGCTGAAGGATCTGGGAGAAACACGAATCGGCAAGAGAGTGCAGATAATGAGTTTTTTGATCGCATTGGTTAATGGCTTATCCCCATTATTTGTTTCATTGGTATTAATCTTCCCGTTTGTCATATCTCAGTTTGATCTATTACCACTTGAACTCGCATTCTATTCCTCCATAACCCTCATCCTGACGGTTCTGTTTCTCTTGGGTGTTTTTGTCGGGAAGATTGGAGAGGAAAATCTGATGAAGAGCGGAATGAAGATGGTTTTGGCCGGTATAGTAGTTGGCGTTATTATCTTCATTCTGGGGGGTTTAAGGGTCGTTTAATCTTCAGGTATATCTCGCCCTCTTTACAATGGTCGCAATTCTCTCCAGAATCTCCTCATATTCCCCGAGGCTCCTGTAACCCCTCAATAGGGAATCCCAGATCAGATCAAATTTATCAATGTGCGCGGCACTCAGAGATTTTTTTAAAACAACCATATCCATCGCCTTGTCTTCTATCCTCGTTGAGGTCACACCCAGACCAAAATCGATCAGGAATACCTCATTATTCTTTAAAATCATATTTGAGGTAGTTAGGTCGTTGTGGATTATATTAACTCCATGAAGCTTTGCTATAGTCTCTCCCATCTTCTCCGCAATTCTCTCTATCTCACTATCCGGTAACGAAGGAATCAGATCCTTTATCAACTTTCCATCTATGAATTCCATCACGATTTTCTTCTCATCGAGATCAACTTTATATACCCGTGGAACGGAAATTCCCTTTCTCCTCGAATTTTCCAGAAGTTTTGCCTCCCTCTGCGTTCTCGATTTTCTGAGTTTTGTGTCGATCTCTCTGATCCTATAACCCTTTTTTATTCTGTGCTTTATCAGTCTATTACCTTCAAGGTAGAGGCTGGCTTCCGCACCCTTGGCAATCAATTCCATGACCATTTTTTCCTATTTAATATTCAGATTCCTAATAAGTAAAATCTACATTTTGATAGAATATTTTGATAGAAATTAACTAATTCTATAATACCAACGGCGAGGGATTAAAATGGAACTGAAGGGGGTAATAGCGAAGATAGATGAGACATCGGAGGATCATTCCATGCCCGGTAGGATCAGGAATACACTGAAAAGGGTATCAAAGGAGCTTAAGAGAGGAGATCAGGACCTCGCGGTTAGGATTACAACCGCAGTTTATGAGATAGATGAAATTATAAATGATATTAATATTCCGATGCATGCCAAAACGGCTCTATGGGATATCATAAGCGATTTGGAGGCAATTAAGGAGGAGGGCTAATCTCTAATGAATCTCGATCTCATAAAAAGAAATACAGAGGAAATTGTAACGGATGATGAACTATCTGTACTCCTCAGGGAAAAGAAATTACCGATAACGTATTGTGGCTATGAGGTCTCTGGTCCGGTTCATCTCGGAACCCTGGTCGCGATATCGAAACAGATAGATTTTCAAAAGGCCGGCCTAAGGGTTAAGGTTTTATTTGCGGATGTTCACACCTATCTTAACAGAAAGGGGTCCGAGAAATGGATCGATGAGATGGTTGAATACTGGAGAGATTCGTTCATCGCCCTTGGATTGAAGAGGGCAGAATTCATCCGCGGGATCGAATTCGAATTTGACAGGGAGTATATCCACGATGTCCTAAATCTGGGTCTGTTGACTACACTGAGAAGAGCCTCCAGGAGCATGCAGGAAATTGCCAGAGACCTTGAACATGCCAGGGTTTCTCAGATGATCTACCCGTTAATGCAGATTGCAGATATGAAATATCTCAATATAGATATAGCCCATGGTGGGATGGAACAGAGAAAGATTCACATGTTGGCCAGGGAGCTATTACCTGAGATAGGCTATAAGAAACCCATCTGCATTCACACACCCCTACTGAGCTCATTACAGGGACCCAAGGAGAAGATGTCCAGCTCCAAGCCTGAGACAACTATAGCCGTGGATGAAAGCCCGGAGAAGATCAAGGAGAAGGTTTCGAGGGCATACTGTCCCCCCGAAGAGAAAGGAAACCCGATCTTGCAGATATGCGAGTATCTGATCTTCCCGAGGATGGGAAAGCTCGAGATTAAGAGAGAAGAGAGGTTTGGCGGCGACATAGAATTTTACTCATATTCCGAGCTGGAAAAGAATTATCTGGAGAAGAAACTACACCCAATGGATCTGAAGAGCGCTGTCTCTGAGGCATTGATTGAGCTTTTAGAGCCGGTGAGGGGGAAGGTCGAGAGGTGAGGTATCCAATGAAAAATCAGAATCAATACTCTGTCGACTTTACCTTATAGCCGATCTTCCTCAGAAACTGCTTCGGCGTCGGATATTCCTTGAACCCTTCAAAATCTCTGTCGTAGGCTATCAGATACTTCAACTTCAACAGTATATCCTTCTGTCTATGAGCCCAGCTCGGTCCGAAATTAAGCACTCCATTCTAACAGACTCGCTTTACTATAAATATGCAGGATTCTGTTCCAGACATAGCTATATCCTTTTACCCTCAACCCTTCTTATGATGTAATGTATCAGTGCCATCAGGGGAAATATCTCCAGCCTGCCCGCAACCATCTCAATGATCAGAACGATCTTTGCGGGTATTGGTAATGTCGAGATCTCGATGGTTGATAAGCCAACAGTTCCAATGGCGGATGAAGAAACGAAAAGGGCATCTACCATGCTATAATTATAGCCAGTTAACACTATCGCACCAAATATCATGATAATGACATATACAAAGAAGAATACTGCGGTAGAGATCACCTCCTTCTCCTCGAGAACCCTGCCCCCAACCTTTAGAGGGACCACAGCCCTCTCACTCAGTGTTGATTTCCTCATTATCCATGCTACGGATTTTGCCAGGACGGCTATTCTAATTAATTTCAATCCACCGGCCGTGGACCCTATTCCACCACCGATTAGCATCATAACGATTAAGAGCAATGGCCCGAACTCATGAACATTACTGAAATCCATATCACTGTATCCAGTTGTTGTTAGCGCAGATACGATGTTGAACACAGAGTGTTCAATTGAATCACCTGCATCCATCCCGTCGTGGTGTAATATAATTGCAAACAGACCGATTCCAACCAAGAGTAGCACGATTAATACCTTGATCTCTGTACTATTGAGAAATTCCCTGAATCTCCCATTGAGGAGCATATAGTGAAGGGGGAAGGCAGTGGCCCCAATCAGCATAAACACCACAATCACAGACTGACTGATCCAGTTCCCATAGCTCGCAGACTCAGAAAACGCGAATCCGCCGGTTGATACTGCGCAGAGGATCTGAGTTAATGAATCGATAAGATTCATACCGCTGATCCAGAGAAGGAGCACGCCGATTAAAGTATAAACAACATATATCTTATTTATCTCCCTTACGGTCCTCCTTAGGGAGGGATGTATACGGTCCAGACCCAGTTCGGATCGATAGATACTTATCGTTGATACGCCCTCCCTTACCAGACCGGAAAAGCACAATACGATTATTCCAATCCCACCGATCCATTGTGCCAATGCACGAACGAATAAAACGCCTGTGGGGTATTCATCGGGATTTGATATGACACTCAATCCGGTTGTCGTATATCCCGATATGCTCTCAAAATATCCATTAACCAATACATCTATTAAGCTCCCCCTCATCGTCATAAAAAATGGAATGGCGCCGAAAAATGACACTACAAGTAATGTTATTACTGAGAGCAGCATTGCATTACCGAAGTCCAATTCCCCGCGTGGGTATCTCGTGAGTGCGCGCCCGACTAATATCGACAGGATAAAGGTGAGAAGGAAGGGAAGGGTATCCTCGTTGTAGTACAATGCAATGATCATGGGGACAAGTAAAATGATCCCATTTATCTCCAAAAACAATCCCAGATAGCCCAGTGTGTTCCTCAGCTCCATTTTTGCTTACAGAAATCTCCCGAGCTTTGTCTGGGTGAACTCCATATACTTTTCTACATCGAAGCCCTTCAGATTCTTCATGTACTCCGGAGGAGTATAGATACAGAAGACCAGTTTTTCTTCCTCGGCTTTTTCAAGGGCCCTTGCAAGACTGGAAACCTCATTAATTAACTTTAATCCATCATCGGATTCTATCAGGATCCTAAATTCCGACATCTTTATCTCTGGTATATCAATAAGGATGTAGCCCCTATCAACCCCAAGATCGTCTGCGATCCCCTCCTCGATCTCTCTACTATTTTTTAGCATCTCCTCCCTGAGGCCCTCCTCGATCAGACTTATCCCTTCTTGGAAGGCTATCTTAAACAACTCTCTCCGGTCAATTCTCTTCATCATATCCCTGGGATAACCTTTGGCATTTCTTAATCTGGAGACCAAATCGATATCATCCATTTGAATGAAGTCTTCATAGCTCATATCTTCGTCATCTAAGAATTTGTCCAGTGCGCGCTTGAACATGGCTTCGACTATCCTCTTTGTATGATGCCTGTAAACCGTTTGATACATTAGATTCCTGCTGATCAAGAGGGATTCCACTGCCTCCAGGCTCCCCCTCTTAATGACCAGCTCATTATTTACCAATTTCATGCCGTATATTATCCTCTCAAGGTCGATAACGCCATAGGCGACCCCGGCATAATATGAGTCCCTGATGAGGTAATCCATCTTATCTATGTCTATCTCGGATGAAATTATCTTACCAAATTTCCCCCTTCCATTAATTAACTCGGATATCTCTCTATCATTTAATCCATATTTTCCCAGTATATCTGAGATCTCTGTTTCTGATATAATCCTCGTTGAATTTTCCTCGTGGGAGTGACCCATCTTGGTCAATACATCGTCCGATGTGTGAGAAAAGGCACAGTGTCCTATGTCATGCAATAATCCAGCAACCCTGATTATCTGCCTATCGTCATCCTCCAGCTCCAGGTGATCCGCGAGTAAACCTGCCAGGTGCATCACACCCAGGGAATGTTCAAACCTGGTGGAATTCATGGCGGGATATATCAGAAAGCACAAACCGTTCTGCTTTATACGTCTCAATCTCTGAAACTGGGGAGTATCTATCAACTCCAGCTCCAATTCGTTTACAGCTATGGTACCGTGGATCGGATCGCGTATCGTTTTTATCGATTTCATCGTCTGGACATGGGCTTCTACTACTTTATTTGATTTTTAGATAATAAGCCGAACATTCATAGAAAATGGCTTCAAGAAGAAATCTACTTCTTTATCCGATACCGCCATCCGACGTAACCAGCCAAAGATACCAGAAGAAATGTCGCCAGGGTGGTGTAATCCGTAATGGGGATGGAAAAATTCCTGTCTCCGAAATATAAAAGAAAAAAGGGGGTCAGGCCGAGGATCACACTTAAGCCGACCCTCTCAACCGGATCGAGATCCTCCTTTCTGGGGAAGATGGCCATACTGAGCAGAAAACCTGGAATAGCTATAAACAATATAATAGCGATAGTTACAATAGATATTGCTACTAAATCCATGTATAAGACTTGGATTCCATCAAAATAAATAATGAAAGCCGTTATACTTGCGGGGGGGCTGGGAAAAAGACTGAGGCCATTAACAGATCATGTTCCAAAGGCAATGCTCCCCATACGCGGAAGGCCAATAATCGACCTGATAATTAAAAATTTGAGATCTGCCGAGATTAATAGGTTTATCATTGTAACCGGTTATCTGAGCGAACAGATCAGACAACATCTGAGAAAAGAGGACATTACCTTTGTAAAACAGGAGGAACCCTTGGGCTCTGGAGATGCGCTGAGATCCGCCATACCCCTGCTTAAAGGAGATTTTGTAGTTACCGCCTCAGATACATTGCTGCCAGTAGACCATATAAGGAAATTAATTGACCTACATCTCGGGAAAGATTGTGATGCAACGCTAAGCCTCAAGAGACTTTCCGATAAAGAGATAGTGAATTCATCCACGGTTCTACTCAGGAAGGATTCGATAGTGAGGATCATAGAAAAACCGTCAAGGGAGGAGATTCTGAGCAATATTTCTGCATGCCCATTCTACATATTCAACGACAGAATTAAAGACTATTTGCCGAGAATTAAAAAATCGAAGAGGGGGGAATACGAATTAACCTCTGCGATACAGCTAATGATCGATGATGGGCTGAGGGTTAAGGGTTTATTAACCAAAGAATGGTTCCATCTCTCAAACCTGGAGGACTTCCTGAAAGTGAATTTCGATTATCCGGATCGGTATTGGCTCTTTTCTGTATCTCGATAATTTGAAAAAAGGACATATCTCAAGAACTATCTATATCATCTGGCAGATAAGAAAAACGCATCTGCATCTACTTTGAATAGTACCAATCATACCCTGAAATTATTATGGCGGGGTTCTAAGGAGAAGGTTTGTTTATGAAGTAAATTAACCACTTTAAACCATATGTCCTCATTTTCCATTCCATATAGATGTACATAGCTGTTTTACCACCAAAAACTCTATACTTAATTAAGTAATATATGAGAAAAACGAAACAATACCGGACTGGTGCCCAAACACAAGCAACCAGGTACACAGATAGTCGGGAGGGAAGATAACTACTATCCACCCGGGTTGAATCCAGTGGGGGAATGCTGGAGGCAGTCAGATGAGGATGCACCTGGGAATAAAATCCATTCAACATTTAGAGAGATAAAGAAGAATTGCCAAGTATTTGAGAACGAGAAGATTCAAGTTGTGATTAAATATCTATGTCAATGACTATGGATTAGATCAGAGTTCGTATTTATACACCTCTTCCATATATTTATTCTATCAAAATGGAGATTAAGTTTATCCAGAAGAAGAAGGGTGTTATAGAACTCGAATTTGATGATAAGACGTTACCGAACGCATTGGTTGGGGTTTTATCTGAGAGAGGTATAGATGCCTATGTCTATGACCCCCATCCCCTCATGCCCGGCTACAGATTACATGTAGAAGCACCAGACGCAATGAAGGAGCTAAAATCTGCGCTGAACCAAGTGGAAAAGAAATGGAAGAGTTTCCATAAGCTGGTAAAAGGGGAAATGAAATCAAAATAATTATGGTATCTCCTACTTTTTATTTTCTGATATATACATAATATAATGAATCTATTCGGTTGGTGAATTACATGGAAGAGAAAAGGAAAATTCTGGACCTGTTTTTGCACGACAAGCCCACGGGTATTGTGTTAAGCCTGAAGGACTCCACTGGAAAATACGCATCCGTCCTCTCCAAGGAGACGGATTGTACCTATACCCACACCCTGAAGATCCTTACACAATTACAAGAATCTGGCATAGTTGAATTCGAGAAGAAGGGTAGGATAAAATTTGTCAGATTAACCACAACGGGTGTTGATATCGCTCATGAGCTTGAGGGTCTGGTCAGACAATTAGAGAAGCTCTCCGAAGAGAAACCCAAAAAAGAGCCCGGGAAGAGACCCGGGAGAGGTAAGAAAAAGGGGTAAAATGGCAATTGAGAGGGTTAGGAGCGGTATTCCGGGCCTGGATGAATTGATACAGGGTGGTTTTCCAAAGGGGTCTTGCATTCTCATTTCTGGTTCTCCGGGGACTGGGAAGAGTATAATGGCCGTCCATTTTCTGCACGAAGGTGCCATGAATGATGAGGTTGGCATCTATGTCAGTTTTGATGAACCGAGGGAGAGTATACTCCTCAGTGGGGAGGAGCTCGGATTTAATCTGAGAAGATTGGAGTATGAAAATAAGCTGATAATTCTGGAATATTTTACGATAGAGAGTAACCTGTACCTCGATGAAAGGAGTAGAATAGAGAAGGAGATGAGGGGCCTAGAGGAAAAGAAGAAGCTCTTGGAGAGGGAGGGAAGATCCACGAACAAGATAGAGAACAGGATAGATGTGCTCAAAGACAGGATCGAAGAGGTTGAACGAGCTATCAGGGAAAGCAGATACAAGATTTCGCAACACGAGAGGGAGGAGATATTCTTTGATAGATTGAACGAGATTATCCCATTGATCAAGGCAGAGAGATTGGTCGTGGATTCATTATCTGCATATATGATATATGGCGTCAGTAAGGACGCATTACATATGTTCATCCACAGATTAAGAGACCTGGGTACGACGACCATACTGATCTCCGAAGCCCCAGAGGATATCGAGAGCCTAGAGAAGACGGCAGAATACCTAGTTGATGGGATCGTAGAGCTCCGCCATATGGATAAAGCCGATTCTATGAACCTGAGGATCAAGAAGATAAGATGGACAAAGCAGAAAAGGGGCTTCATCCCCTATGAGATAACTCCCAGGGGAATTGTGATTGGGGGGACGTAGGGTTTTCTCATTCTGTCTCGTGATATTATCTTTTCCTCCTCAGGCCTATGATATTTGCCTAACCGTAAATCCCTCAATTGAATTATATTCCGATTATCTCGGGGAGTTTCCCCCAGCTTCCCAGTTCATTGCCCCTGAGAATGAGAACGCCATTAACCCCTTTAATCTCTCTGGCTCTTTTTAACCCCTTTCTTATACCATTTAATCCCCTGACCTCATTCCCTATGGATGTTGCGGCAGCATCGGCCAGGGGACAGGACCTCGCAACGACGGAGACGGCATCGGAATCCCCCAGGCTTATGGAATGCCCAACGGAGCTGGAGCTCGTACATACTGCCAAGGGGGTTTCATCCGGATTTATTTTAAATCCAATCCTGTTGGAGAATTTTGAGTTTCCGGCGTATATCCCGACAACCCTCTCACTTCTGATTTTCAGAAAGATATCCCCCCCATTATCGACAATTACCTCCGTGGCACCATTTTTCAATAAAAACCTTCCAATTTGTTCAGAGAACGTCCCCGCAACAGAGGCCATTGGCCCAACCCCTGCCCTCTCTCCGGCTTTTGCCATGAGTCTCACAATTTCTGGTGCATTCTCATCAACCTCTACTGGGTGATAGGAGATAAGAAAAAATCCATCTCTATGGCAATACCTCTCCAATTCATTATAGACTCTTTCGAGAAATTCCATGGCCTCATCTTCAAGATTCCTGTCAGAAAGCACGGTAATCCTCGTATGCTTGTACTCCAGCTCAAATTTACTTAGATCTCCTGAATTGATAGACTCCTGAGAGGACACGCCTCTACACATGCTCCGCAACGAATGCATTTATCACCCTCCACCTTGATACTCCAGTCTTCTGTAAATGAAATCGCATTTGTTGGACATAATGCAATGCAGGCACCACAATTAATACATCTACTTACGTCGTTCGCGATATTCTTCTCCAGCTTGCTGACCTCTATTCCCTTCTTGATGAGTGCATCTACCACCTTTCTCTGTTCCCTCTCATTCCCTAGGATACTTATCACGATGGTTCCCTCGTCATAGTCCACCTTTGCCCTCAGTATATTTACCAGAATCCCTGTCTCGAGAACGGTACTGGCGATTATCGGCGAATCAACGACATCCGATGGGAATTTTAACAGATACTTATTCATTTTTTGACGCCCCTGCGGATTATATCGGTTACGGTAATTATCCCGATAAGTTTCTTTTCATCATCAAGCACGGGGGTTGAACCAATTTTGTACTTCTCGAGCCTTCTGGCGGCCGCATCTATGTATTCGTCCTTTCTCGACGTTATAACGTCTCTGGTCATTATCTCCTTCAACTTTTTCTTGTGCTTTGCAACGGCCTTCGTGATATCCCAGGATGTGACAATTCCAACCAGGTTATTCTCTTCATTAACTATCGGGATCTGATCTATCTCATTATTAACGAGTAACTCGGAGACCTCTTCAATGGAATCCTCCGGGTTGGCAGTTATAACGTCCCTGGTCATTACCTCCCCGACCGTCGGTACCATCTTCCTTAATCTCATTGGTCTGACCTCCACATCCCGTGGCAATGATCGAATTTTTTCGGTGAGAAAGAAATCCCCTTCCTGAATCCATTCCTTCAATCTCTCCATTATCCTGAACGAGACCTTGAGACTGGATAGGGGGCTCGTTCTTACTTTTTTATCATCAATATAAACCTCACCCGAGAATAGCTCCTTATAGGTGACCTCCTTAATCACGGGTTTTTCCCTCTTTGGGGTTCCATAATCCAATATCTTCGTCTTTATGTCCTCGTTTCTGATCGCGGTCCTTTCCGCTATCTTTTCATTCAGAATCGGGATGGGGATTCCAATTCCAACGAAGAGAGATACCCCATAGCCGGGAATCGTCGCCCCGGATAAAAACTCGGTGGACATCTCCTTTAGATTTCCCTTTGTCGCTATTGTACTCCGTCCAGTTTTTGGTGAATGCTGGGTTCCCTCCCCGACTACGATGCCCTGAGCCCCACACAGAAATATCCTGGTTCCAACACCGATAGTCTCAAGCTCGGGGTCATTGATTAATGGGCTTATCTCGCCCGTTCCAGCAAAATTGATATTCCTCTGATTGGGGAGTAGAGTACCCATATACGTATGTAAGATCGTATCCGTGGAATTTATGGCTGCATTGTATCTCTGGACGCAGTTCCTTGGATTGAACATTATCGCTTGATTTAGATCGTCTATAGTCAGGGTAGTTTCGACCTTTTTTCTTGGATAGCAATCGGTCCCGTAAGCTGTAGCCCTTAGATTCACCTCTTTTCTGGCAACTAAATCCTCGATAACGTGACCCCCACCGTATTCAAAGCCCCTGTCTTCACTCGGCTGAGCCGCTCCAAGATAGGCATCGACGGCTGCAATTCCTGTATATGCTTCAACCTCATTTAGCCAGACCCTTTGCATCTTTATCGGAGGGTCTGGATGACCAAAATTTAAAAAAACCCCGGAGGAACACATTGCACCGAATGTTCCAGTTGTAACTACATCAACCTCCCGCGCGGCTCTCTTTGGATTCTCCTCAAATAGCTCCGGCATTTCATCCGCTCTAACAACAACGGCATCCCCTCTCCGGATCCTTTCATTTATCTCCTTGATACTTTTCATAGAACTTAATTA
>QMZJ01000026.1 GCA_003663115.1 Candidatus Altarchaeales archaeon
AAAAACGTATCTCTGCTGATACCTGCCTGCTGGCAGATAAAAACAACGCTTGCACCCTGTGAACGTCGTTTAATAATCCAATTTACACCCAAAATCAAAAGCGTAAGCAATCAGGGGGGATAGCACATTCGGGAGTTTCGTTATTAATTCCAATACGCCACCACATCTAGACATCATAACACTGACCTTTATAACAACAGCTCCGACACTTCTTTCCGTTCCCGTGGGGGCATATTTCTGGAATATCCCCGTTGAATATATCGATTATTTCATCCCTCGTCTCGAGTACTTTTCTCCTCAACTCCTCCGTTGTCATCACGGGGCGCCTTTCCTGGGCCCTGGTATACTCAACAAAGCCGAAGGAAATCGGTTCCTTCAAATTAAATCTATCCTCTAAAAGCATCGCATAAGCACATATCTGCAACCTATCCCCCACCCATATTCCATCGGGAACAGAGCTCGTTTTTATCTCCACCGGGGCATAGGAGGGGTTTCTCATAACCTTGTCTATTCTCCCGGAGAGCCTTAATTTTTTCGACCTTACTGTGTACTCGACTTTCCACGGGATTATGGTCATCAAAGCGCGCTCAAATCCGATCTCCTCGACCATAAACCTCAATCTTTCCCCCATAATCCCTATCTCATGCAGAATCTCCGAACGAATTTCGGGAAGGTATCTGTTATATTCGACCTCCCCCAGAAAACCCTTATAGATATGAGGCGCATCTTCCAGGATCCTGTCTAACTCCTCGACCAGGGTGGAATTTAAATCATTAACATCCCGAATTTTACCGAGGAGTTTCGACTGTCTCATCGACAATTCCCTCCTAATTGCGTGTGAGATCAAACCCCTTGAGCGCTCCGGGCTGAATTCGGGTTTAAGCTTCAGGATCTTTGATAGATAGATAATTCTCGGACAGAAGCTATACTGATTCAAACTTGAAACCTGAACCATCATCTTATAGTCAATATCCCATTGATATCCTCGACAAGGATCTCCAATTTTCCCCTATAGATCTCAACGGAGCCTATGATCTCCAGTTCAGTTGAATTTACCGGCTCGAGTTCCTTAGCGACATTATAGGGTAAATAGACATCTATCCTCCCCGTAGAATCCGACAGAACCAACAGCATTGATCCTCCTTTAAATTCGTGAATCTTAGAGATATTGCCCCTGATGTGGACATTCTTCCCGAGAGAGTTGGCATTTATCTGATTTATCTCAGAGAGCGGGGGTTTTAGGTTCTCATTGGCGAAGGTGAGAATCAAGAGCCCGGAGATGGAGATAATTAGCGAGAGATGGAGCATTTCTAGATCCATATTATTCTATAGAATTCTATAGATAAATAATATGGAAATTAAACTATGCCTTAACAGCCTTCTTCTTATTCTTTCTTCTTATTCTGAAGGTCTTCCCGCATTTACGGCATTTGGTAGCTCCCAGTGGATTTCTCGCATTGCAATGCATACATACGCCCTTGAAAATCCTGGCTTCTGCCTCTTTGAATCTTGCCATTTTTAATATATTTATTTAAATCTGGAATTTAAAATATCCATCCAAAATATCTTTAATGTATGAGGTAAAAAAGGTTCTCATTATGGGATCCGGGCCGATACAGATCGGGCAGGCGGCGGAGTTTGACTACAGCGGGAGTCAGGCATGTCTCTCACTGAGGGAGGAGGGTATTACAACGGTACTAGTTAATTCAAATCCGGCAACGATCATGACCGAGCCGGATATCGCCGATATCATCTATATAGAGCCCCTGACCCCGGAGATCGTTGCGAAGATAATAGAGAGGGAAAGACCCGACGGGATTCTGCCAACGATGGGGGGGCAAACTGGGTTAAACATAGCATCCTCCCTTCATGTGATGGGCGTTCTGGATGAATACAACGTAAGGGTTCTTGGAACCCAAATAGAGGCCATAAAGAAGGGTGAAGATAGAGATTCCTTCGCAAATCTGATGAAAGAGATCAATGAGCCAATTCCGGCAAGTAAAGCGGCAACCTCTGTTCCAGATGCAGTTGATGCCGCAAATAAGATTGGCTATCCCGTTATCATCAGACCAGCCTACACGCTCGGCGGGGGGGGTGGGGGCATAGCAAGTAATGACGAAGAGCTGGAGAGTGTTGTCAGGCACGGTCTTCAACTCAGTATGATACATCAGGTTTTGATTGAAAAGTCGGTAATTGGATGGTATGAAATCGAATATGAGGTAATGAGAGACTCTGCCGATAATTGCATCACAGTTTGTTCAATGGAGAATATAGATCCAATGGGTATTCATACCGGGGAGAGTATGGTTGTCGCACCCGCCCAGACACTGAGCGACAGGGACAATCAAATGCTTAAGAGTGCATCACTGAAGATTATCAGGGCATTGGGGATTGAAGGCGGCTGTAATATACAATTTGCTCTCCATCCGGAGACTCGGGAATACATGGTGATCGAGGTAAACCCCAGGGTCTCGAGATCCTCCGCACTGGCCTCAAAGGCAACCGGGTATCCGATAGCCAGGGTTGCGGCAAAGATCGCGATCGGAAAAACCCTGGATGAGATCCCGAATTCCGTAACCAAGAAAACCCCCGCGTCCTTCGAGCCGGCACTCGACTATGTCGTTATAAAGATCCCCAGATGGCCCTTTGACAAGTTCAGGGATGCGGATCCGACAATAGGAACGCAGATGAAATCCACGGGGGAAGTGATGGCAATCGGCAGAACCGTGGAGGAGGCACTACAGAAGGCGGTGAGATCCCTGGACATCGGGAGAGAGGGACTCAGGGGAACGGGGGAGAGGGATATAGATAGGATCAAAGAAAATCTGATAACGCCAACGGATAAAAGGCTATTTTACATCATAGATGCACTGAAAGCGGGTATTTCTATAGAGGATATCTCAAGACTCACTAAGATAAACCCGTTTTTCATCGAAAAGATCAAGAACATCGTCAGGAATTCCGGGAAGATCGATATTTAACGGTTAAATTCTGTATAGTAATATTGATCCTGTATGGGGGGTTGAGCAGCCAGGTAACCCCTTTAGAAAAGGTGTTGCATTCCCAAAGAGGCAGAATTCAACACAGCGGGGTTGAGCAGCCAGGAGTGCTCGTCGGACGTATGGAGGTTAGGAAAATACTCGTACGGGCGAAGCTCATACGAGTCAAAGGCTCATGAGAAAAGCACTCTGGGAGACCCGAAGGTCCGAGGTTCAAATCCTCGCCCCGCTATTTTTATTTTTATAATTCTAATATTCTTACAGTATTCTTCGAATAATACTGGGGGGATATCATGCCTAAGGTATGCGTCGAGATTCCGCAGCACATCCTGGATGATCTGAATGAGCATATCGGGGACGACAAGAAATTCGTGAATCTGTCGGATGCCATTAGAACCGCCTGCAGGAAGATGCTGGATATGATGGATGAGATTGACAGAAGGCACGGCAGAATAAAACCGAAGAAGGGAGAAGAATGAGGATAGGTAGGATATTCCACTTTGATGCCGCACATTTTCTTCCGGGGTATAAAGGAAAGTGCAAACGATTGCATGGTCATACATATAAACTGGAGATCGTTGTGGAGGGCAAAAAGAAGGAAAACGGCATGGTCATCGACTTCAACGAGCTGAAGACTATCGTCAGAGAGACTGTTCTCGATAGACTGGATCATCAGAATATGAATGAAATCTTCGAAAACCCAACGGCTGAGAACATGGCTGAGTGGATCTTTGATGAATTGAACAAGAAAATACCCCTTTGCTCCGTAAGGCTCTGGGAGGGCAGAGATAAATGGGTGGAGATAGAGAAATGAGGAGAGCGGTCTGTCTGTTGTCCGGTGGAATGGATTCTGCGGTTGCAACGGCGATCGCAAGATCTCGGGGATATGAAGTTTATGGTCTGACATTTAATTATAAGCAGAAAAATATCAGAGAGTTAGATAGTGCTAAGAAATTGGTAAGATATTTCAAAATCAGAAAACATAAGATCTTCAATATTGACCTGAGACAGATCGGTGGCTCCGCATTGACGGATGAATTGGAAATTCCGAGAGGGAGAAGGGTGGAGGAGATCGGGAAGGAAGGGATCCCAATAACCTACGTCCCCGCAAGGAATACGATATTCCTGGGGATTGCCCTCTCTTACTCGGAGGTTGTGGACGCGGACAGTATTTTTATAGGAGTAAATTCTCTGGACTCACCGGGTTATCCGGATTGTAGATTGGAGTATATGGAAAAATTTCAGGAGCTTGCGAATTTAGCAACAAAAAGGGCGGTGGAGGGAAACCCAATCAGGATAGAATACCCATTAATTAATATGAGCAAGGCAGAGATAGTGGAAAAGGGTATGGAATTAAAGGTTCCATTTGAGCTTACGTGGAGCTGTTACAACGATAGAGAAAGGGCCTGTGGTGAGTGCGATTCATGCGTTCTTAGATTAAATGGTTTTAAAGAGGCAGGTTATAAGGATCCGTTGGAGTACGAAAGATGAAGATTCAGATATTCATGTGTGGTGAGAGGTCTGGGTCACACGAGCAGATGGGGTGCATCAAAGATGCCGTAAAATTCGAAAAATTCGAAAAAATGTCTGAGGATGAGGGAATTTGCGGAGAGGTTGGATGGGGCCAAAGGGTTTTAGAGATGGTCGGGGAGATAGCAAAAAATGAGATTCAAGATAAGTGAGATCTTCGATTCAATACAGGGTGAAGGATTAATGGTGGGGACCCCGATGAACTTCATCAGGTTCTGCTCCTGTAATCTATCCTGCAGTTGGTGTGACACCGAATTCGAGAACGGGGAAGAGATGGAGGTTGAAGACATCCTAAGGAAACTGAACGGGAGGTGGAGGTGGGTCTCTCTCACGGGGGGAGAGCCTGTGCTGGAAGAGAATCTGGATAAACTGATAGATGAGCTTCATAATAACTATTTCAAGGTTTTACTTGAGACGAATGCCACGATCTTTAATGGAAAGATATTTGATAAGAGCGACTTCATTTCTGCAGATATAAAGCCGCCCTCCAGCGGAAATGTTGGCTGGGATTCGAGGGTTATGGAGTATTGTATTAAAAATCCGGGAAGGAGCCAATTGAAGGTGGTAATCCAAAACGATGAGGACCTGGAGTTCTTCTGGGGAATTTATCGTGAGGATTATCCAAACTGGGTTCTGCAACCGGAATGGAGCGTTGTGAGAAAACTAAATTATGGTAAAATCTTGAATTCGATCCAGGAAAATGTCAGGATTATTCCCCAAGTGCATAAGGTTATTAAGGTGAGATAGAGTGATGACTAGAAAGCAACCCTTTAGAAAAGGGTTGCATGTGGCCGACTAAAGTCGGACACACTCAAGACCAAAGGTCTTGCGTGTCCCAAAGAATATTTATCATTACATCAGGAGGATTAGATTTGATCAAACTTTTTTAAAGTTTGATGCGGAGTGAGATAGAGTGCAGGACAAGAAACCAGAGATCATGGAAAGCCTGGAGAGGGTTGGCGTGACGGGGCTTAAGACCATTGTAATGACAAACTGGAAGAACAGAAAGTATAACTTCGTGCCCGAGATAGAGCTAACCATGGATCTCGAGAGGGAGAAGAAGGGGATCCATATGAGCCGCCTCGTCGAGTCCATCACGGAGTGCATCGAGAGAGAGGTGGAGATCCGGCGCGGTTCACTCGAGGAGGTCGAAAGGAATATACTCGAGAAATTAAAGGAGAGGCACCCCTTCAACCACGCGGAGATCACGATGGAGACAGACCTGGTTATTCCCCGGAAGACGCCGGTTACGGGAAAGACTACGATGGAGACATACAGTGTTGCAGTAAAGCTATCTTCAGATAAAGGAGGCTACACCAAGCTTCTTAGTGTAGAGGTTACGGGGAATACTGTATGCCCGCACGCCATGAATAAGTGCAACGGCAGGACGCATATACAAAGGGCCACGGGGATACTGGAGATAGAAACGAGTTATGAGAATAGGATAGATCTCGAGGATATGATTGATTGCGTGGAGGACGCCTTTCCGTCAAGGGTCTATACCATCCTGAAGACCGAGGACGAGAAACGGGTCGTCAAGGAGATGTACGATAATCCAAAATTCGTCGAGGACGTTACTAGAGGGATACTCAGAAACGCAAAAAAAAGATTCAAGAACTGCAGAATCAGGGCAAGGACGGTCTCGGAGGAATCGATCCACAGACACGATGTCATTGCAGAAGGTTCCTGTATGAGTTAACTTTTAATCGTAGAATCCAATTTATTGATGGGATGATAGGTAAAAAAATTCGCATGGAGAGGATTATCAATAGAAAGTCGAAGAAGACTGTAATCGTCCCGATGGATCATGGGGTATCGGTTGGACCCATTCCCGGCTTGGAGGATATGGTCAAAACTATAAGTGACGTGGCGGAGGGGGGAGCGGATGCCGTTTTGATACACAAGGGTATCGTTGGGGTTGGTCACCGGGGATATGGGAGAGATATAGGTTTGATTATCCATCTATCCGGTGGGACCATACTGGCCCCGGATCCAAATGCCAAGGTACAGGTAACCACGGTAAAAGAGGCGATAAGGCTCGGGGCGGATGCCGTCTCGGTTCACGTTAATGTCGGGGCAGGGAATGAATCCGAGATGTTACACAACCTGGGGATGATCGCGGAGGAGTGCAACGAGTATGGAATGCCCCTCTTGGCTATGATGTACGCGAGGGGCGCGAAGGTGGAAAAGGAGAGTGATGTGAGATATATAAAGCACGTTGCCAGACTCGGTGCAGAGTTGGGGGCAGACATAATTAAGACAGTATATACGGGAGATAAGAAGAGCTTTAAAGAGGTTATCGATGGGTGTCCCGTCCCGGTTGTAATTGCGGGGGGACCAAAGATAGAGAGCGAAGATGATCTCTTAAAGATGATAGAGGATGCCATGGATTGTGGGGCGATGGGCGTTTCTATTGGCAGGAATATATTTCAAGCGGAGGACAGGGTTGCGATAACTAGAAAAATCTGTAAAATTGTACACGGGGAATAGATTGCTAATTATAGAATTCTCAAGGTGGGGGGTTTCTTCTTCGTTGTTTCTCTCTTATTGCCCGGGATAGATTTAAATCTAATGGAGGTGAAAAATGCCCATTGGAAAGTCCGATATAGGGAAATCCATGGATAGGGGTCCAAAGGAGTTTAAAACGCACATGGTAGATAAAGAGGGTAATGTTATGCTTATTGCAGAGAAAAATGTGATTACTACCCATCCCCTAAATTCGATAAAGAACGTTGCGAGGTTGATGAAGGAGCATGATTTCAGGAGAATTCCGGTAACCGATGCTGGGACTAATAGGCTTGAGGGTATGGCTGTCGCGATCGACATACTCGATTTTCTTGGGGGTGGAGAGAAGTATAACATAATCCTGGAAGATTATAATGGAAATTTTCTATCCGCCATAAACTGTCCCATAAACAAAATAATGAATCCAGACCATCCCTTTTTGGATAGGAGGACATCAATTGACGACGTGGTAGACATAATGATGGAGAAAAGAACGTCCGCCATTCCGATCGTTGAGGACCCCGAGGTAAAGGAGGTCATTGCGATAGTTACGGAGAGGGATGTTCTTCCACTGGCGGATGAATTCGGTGTTTCCATAAGGGATGCTATGAGGAAAAAATGCATCACCTCCAGTCCGGGAATGATGATCTCCGATGTCTCAAAGATAATGGTGAGAAATAGATTGAGAAGGCTCCCCGTGATCTTGGAAGACGAATTAAAGGGGATCGTGACCGTCTTTGATGTATTGAAATTTCTGGGTTACGGAGAATTCAAGGGAATTAATGCAGAAGAAGTGCTCAGTAATACAAGGGTTGAGGAGATAATGGAGAAGAGGGTAATCAGTGTGGATCCGGACCAGGACCTGGCATTAATTCCAAAATTGGTGAAAGAAACAAATATAGGCGGCTTCCCGGTTGTTGAAGACGGCAAGATATTGGGCATAATAACAACAAGTGATGTAATTAGGAAGGTTTATAAGGAATGAAAGAATCTTGATTTTTAAAGAACAAAAAGAAAATATTAAGTTACCACTTTCTCTGGGGTATGTATAAATTGGAGAACATACTCGTCCCTAAACACGAGGTTTTGAGTGATAAAGAGGCTGAAAGATTATTAGAACTTTATAACGTCACTCGTGATAAACTGCCAAAGATCAGAAAGGACGATCCCGCACTGAAGGGACTGGGCGCAAAGGTTGGGGATATAATAAAGATAACGAGGAAAAGCCCATCTGCCGGGACCGCTTTTTATTACAGGGTTGTGATTGAAGGGTGATATATTTGATTAGAGTAAGCGATTTTATAAAAACAGAGGATTTGATAAATTTCCAGATAGAATCCTTCAACTGGTTGTTGGAGAAGGGCCTACAAGAGGTAATTGATGAAAAGGGTGAAATAGAGGTAGATATCGAGAATTACACCCTGGAGTTGGGAAGGGTCAGGGTTGATAGGCCCGTAGTGAATGAGTCGGGTCAGGGCCCAGAGACCCGATACCCCTTTGAATGTTCTCTGAGGAATCTGACCTATTCTGCCCCAATTATCCTAGAATTTATCGAAAACGGCGTTCCGGTTGAGGTGGAGATCGGTCACCTCCCGATAATGCTGAGGTCCAAGGCCTGTCTTCTCTATGGTCTGAGTGATGAGGAATTAATTAGGCATAATGAAGACCCAATGGATCTGGGCGGTTATTTTATAATAAATGGTACCGAGAGGTCCCTGATAATTGTCGAGGATCTGGCCCCAAATAAGATCATCACGACGCGTGAGGATGTTGCCGGTAAAGACGTAATAATCGCCAAGGTCTTTTCCGTAAGACAGGGATTTAGATCGAGGGTTACAGTAGAAAGGGAGGAGGGAGGAAGTACTGGGACCCTGTTTGTTACCTTTCCGGGAATCCCGAAGAGGATTTCTTTAACTATCCTTATGAAGGCACTTGGTCTCAGTGATGAGGAGATTCTTGAGTTGTTTGATGATGAGGAATCTAGGCTGGAGATTCTTTTGAATCTGGAATTAAGGAATATGAGTCAGGAAGAGGCCTTTGAGTATCTGGGCAAGAGAGCCGGAGCGGGACACGCCAAACAGTACCAGGCTACGAGGGCCAATCAGGTAATAAACAATTTCCTTTTACCCCACATAGGTAATACGGAAAAAGATAGAAAGGCTAAAGGAATATATTTGGGAATTATGGCCAGAAAGGCTCTCGAGTTGGCTTTCGGTAAGAGAGAGGAGGATGATAAGGATCACTACTCAAATAAAAGACTAAGACTGGCTGGTGATTTGATGCAGGAGTTATTCAGGGTCAGTTTTAACAAGATTGCAAGGGATATAAAATACCAACTGGAAAAACAACACGCGAGACACAGACAGGTTAATATAAGAACGGCCGTTAGAAGTAACAATTTAACGGAGAGTATATGCTATGCCCTAGCGACCGGAAACTGGACAGGGGGGAGAAGCGGCGTGAGTCAGGTTCTAGATAGAACCAATTACATTAGCTCAATCGCTCACAGGAGAAGGGTCTCCTCTCTTTTGAGTAGAAGCCATCCCCACTTTGAGGCTAGAGACCTTCATGCAACACAATGGGGGAGGATATGTCCAAACGAAACGCCAGAGGGACAGAACTGTGGTCTGGTCAAGAATCTGGCAATTGGGGCCTATATATCCACAGATACAGATGAGGCGCCAATTGAAAAATACCTGCATGAATTTGGCGTTTCGGATAGGCATACCAGTCAAAAAGACGTTTATGTAAATCTAAACGGCAGATTGATCGGTAGACACTCCAAACCAGAACTTCTGGTTCAGAGATTACGAAGGTTGAGGAGGGAAGGCCATATACACATGTCCGTCTCCATAAGTTACAGGGAAGAGAACAACGAGATTCAGATCTATACCGATAAGGGCAGGGTTCTGAGACCCTTGATCATCGTTGAAAATGGAAGAGCAAAATTGACAGATAAACATGTGAAGGATCTAAGGGAAGGCAGAATTACATGGAATGAACTAATTAAATCTGGGATTATTGAATATATTGATGCAGAGGAAGAAGAAAATGCATTTGTTGCAATAGATATTGACGAGATAAAACCAGAGCATACTCATCTGGAGGTTTCGCCCGCACTCATCCTTGGTGTCTCTGCCAGTTTCGCCCCGTACCCCGAGCATAATTCCTCCCCGAGAGTAACCATGGCCGCTTCCATGGCAAAACAATCCCTGGGTTTGTATGCCTCTAATTATAATGTTAGGTTTGACAGCAGGGCCAATATATTACACTATCCACAAACGCCCTTGGTAAAGACGGACATTACGGACAGCCTGGATTATGCAAAGAGACCCGCGGGACAGAACTTTATTGCCGCTATAATGAGTTATGAAGGTTACAACATGGAGGATGCTGTTATTCTGAATGAGGGCTCGGTTGAACGAGGTCTAGCCAGATCAACGTTCTACAGAACATACACTACAGAGGAAAGAGATTACCCCTCTGGACAGCGCGATAGATTTGAAAAGCCAGATGAAAAGGTAGAAGGCTATCAATCCGAGGAAACCTATGCAAAGCTTGGAGACGATGGTCTAATCTTGCCTGAAACTGATGTCGATACCGATGATGTCTTGGTTGGGAAGACATCCCCACCCAGATTTTTAGAGGAAATAGGACCCTATGGGATAGTGGAGGAGAAGAGAAGGGAGAATTCCACCACCGTCAGGCATATGGAATCCGGAACTGTGGATTGTGTTGTATTAACGGAGACTCTGGAAAAGAACAAATTGGTTAAGGTGAAGGTCAGAAGTCAAAGAATTCCGGAGATGGGTGATAAGTTTTCGTCCAGACATGGACAAAAGGGGGTTGTCGGTCTTATGGTTCCTCACGAGGATATGCCATTCACAAAGGACGGGATCGTCCCAGACATTATAATAAATCCCCATGCAATCCCATCGAGAATGACAATAGGCCATCTATTGGAGATGATCGGCGGTAAAGTAGCATCATTGACGGGAAGATTCACCAATGGTACGGCCTTTGAAAACGATAGAGAGGAGTGCCTACGCAAGACCCTTGAGGAATATGGTTTTAAGAATACTGGGAAGGAGGTTATGTACGATGGTGTCAGTGGAAAGAAATTTTATAGCGAGATCTTTATCGGTGTGATTTATTATCAGAAATTGCATCACATGGTAGCTAATAAGATTCACGCAAGGAGTCGCGGCCCCGTACAGATGCTCACGAGACAGCCAACCGAGGGACGGGCGAGGGAAGGCGGCCTAAGGTTCGGTGAGATGGAGAGAGACTGCTTAATAGCTCATGGAGCCTCGATGATGCTCAAGGACAGGCTTCTGGACGAATCGGATAAGATTGTTGTTCCCGTGTGCGCAAAGTGTGGCTTGGTCGCAGTAAAGGACTTGGAGGGGGGACAGGCATACTGCCCGATCTGCGGCGAGGTAGAAACCCACCAGGTTGAGATGGCATATGCGTTCAAGCTATTATTGAACGAATTAATGGGTATGTGCATATATCCGAAACTAAGGTTGGGCGATAAGGCTTAGATTCAATAAAAATAAGTGTGGGTTTCGAAGAAACCCGCACATTAGTCGTCGGCTAATTCCGACGTGCATATATCCGAAACTAA
>QMZJ01000027.1 GCA_003663115.1 Candidatus Altarchaeales archaeon
GATAAAATGAAAAAAATTGGAATATGGTTAATTCTGGCTGTTATGTTAATAGCATCCACAACAACAGTTTATGCGGTTCCGACAACAATTGATTTCGAAGACCTTGGTCATCTTGATTATGTTGGAACCCACTATCCGGGATTAACATTCTCGGCAACAGCGCAGGCTCTAAAGAAACCCGATTACAATTATGAGGGGTATCCGCCACACTCGGGAGACATAGTGATATTCTCTCTCACCCAAAACAGCATTACGATCACATTTGATAGCCCAGTCACGATGGTGGGGGCATGGATCACCGCGGGAGTTTCTGATATTACACTAACGGCATACGATGAAGATGGTAATGTCCTTGACTCCGCTACTGTTTCTGTAAATTATAGGTCAAATGACTATGCAGAGGTAAATTCACCGGGAATAAAATATGTCACCATCTCCGATTCAGGCAATCTTTGGACAATGGATGACCTGACATACGATTATGGTGGATTTCCGGCCCCAGAGTTCGCAACACCAGCAGTTGCAGTAGCAATCCTCTTAACAACACCGGCGTTCTCATATCTGATTGTGAGAAAGCGGGGGGTATAATCCAATCTGAGCACGTCCCTTCGGACGTGTCTTTTCTTTTACCATTAACCCGATACATCAATTATGATGTGCAGCGTTCTGTACGGTTCTTCCAGATCCTCCTTATACAGCAGGAACCTCAGCTTCTGGGTTCCATTTCCCCTCGCGGAGAACACGAACTTCCTTTCAAATGTCTCGTTGTGGCTCAACCGGATCGGTATCTCCCCTATAAGTTCATCGGCCCACATTACCCGAATTGTGTAGTTGGTCGGTGCATACTCGTGATTTACAACACCCAGGATCACGGGCCGTTTTCTACCCCGACTCTTCTCTGTAAGGTTGGATCCCGGCAGTGGCCTTATTTTTATACTTTTGGTTACATATAGTTATCATTTATGATAACTATGGTATGTTAAAAGTAAAATGAAGAGGATGGTTCTGGTAAACGAATTAGAAAAATACCCCGTTTTCACCCTGAAAACTGTGGCAGATATTATAGAAAAGGACAGGAATTATGCCAAATTGGTTGTCTACAGGCTGAAAAATGACAGACTTATCCTTGAAATCGAAAAGAACAGGTACACCCTACAGAAAGACCCCCTGATAGTGGCAAGTAATATTATCTGGCCATCTTATATCTCGTGCTGGTCGGCTTTACGCTACTATAACCTGACGGAGCAGCTTCCACAGGTTATCTCGGTAATGACGACAAGGGCAAGAAGGAAAAGGGAGATCATCTTCAATAATACAAGGATAGTATTCACGAAGATAAAGCCAAAATACTTCTTTGGCTACAGAAAAGAAAGACACGGAGATTTTAATATTTTTATTGCGGAGAAAGAAAAGGCCCTGATAGATTCCGCACTCTTCAAAAAAATCTCTTTTTCAGAGATCGGCGATATAATAAAAGACAATATAGCTACAATTAATGTTAACCTGCTTGTTGATTACCTGATTAAAATCAGAAATAAGGCCTTAATAAAGAGATTTGGCTTTTTGCTTGAAGACCTGGGTATAGATACTTACGATAGAGTTAAAGGATTTCTCGATTACAAGTACATACCATTGGATTACGCTCTGGCGGCAGAAGGTAAAAAGGACAAGAAATGGAGGGTGATCAAAAATGCTGGATTATGAGGAACTAAAGAATATTGCCCAGCTAAAGAGGCTATCCCTGGTGAACACAGAAAAGGATTATTTACAGGATTTGATCCTCTTCGGCATCTACTCCAATATTGGTAGGGAGCTCATCTTCAAAGGAGGGACATGTCTCTACAAAGTCTACAAGTTGAATAGATTCTCCGAGGATCTGGACTTCACCCTGACGAAAAGATTGGATATGGAGGGAATAACTAAGAAGGTGATCTCAGACCTGATGTTGCTTAACATCAGAGGCAGAATAAAGGAGATTAAAGAATACCGTGGTGGAATGAATATCAGATTATTGCTGAATGGACCCCTCTACAGGGGAGGGAAGGAAACACAATGTTTTATCCCTCTGAATATAAGCAAGAAAGAACAGGTCCTGCTTGAGCCAAGGAGAGAATCCATTATGCCCTTATACAGGGAAATTCCAACCTTTGAGGTTTTTGCCATGCCGGAAGAGGAGATCCTGGCCGAAAAGGTCAGAGCAATCCTGACAAGACAAAAACCGAGAGATATTTATGATCTATGGTTTTTACTGACAAGAAAGAATATAGTTTTTGACCCCAGCCTGATAGACAGAAAGCTGGCCCTTTATGACCTGAGATTGGACCTCACGGAATTGAGAAATAGAATTGAGAGGATGAAAGGTTTGTGGGAAATAGACCTTAAAAATCTGATGACTGGTGAACTGCGGGAATTTGATAGGGTTAAAGAGGAATTATTTGAGAAATTGAAGTAAATTGTCACCCTTGATTTCACCTTCAATCCATCCGACCATATTTGAGGTTATTCCAGTAATCTACATTCTTTAATCGATAGGTTGCTCATTAAGGGTGTCAGGTATGTGAGTGGATAGAACACCAAATTTTGCTGCAGGCATCCAGAAGATGAAGCCGAAGCCCGGGCTGGTTGACGGATGGATAGATATTCTAAAGCCAGTCCCCTATTGCGTGTTGCAGGGCGTCTCTGAAGTTCAGGTGTTTGCGCCTCTGATGGTAAAGAATGTCGTGGATGAAGACGCCGATGAAGATTATCACGGCGTATATTGCCATTCCGATTTCGTGGGAGTTAACTATGCTGGAAGAAAAGTCGGGGGTCGCCTGGATATCTACCTTGGGGATGGATACCATCATGTCGCTCACTGGGTAGAATATCTGAACGGGGCGTCCCACCATGTCCGCGATTAAATGCCCCGTGAGCATTATGGTTAACAGTAAGAAGAAGACCTGGAATTTATCGGATGGGCTGTTTCTCTCGAGATAGTAGGATATCAGGAACAATGTGAAGGGGATCAGAAAAACGATGAAGATGTTGTGGAATGGGCAGCGTTGCGTTGCATATCCCAGCGAAAGTAGGAAATGGTCCAGGTCTATTAGTATGGAACAGAAGCTTATGAAGACGATCAGGCTCAGTTTGTGCTTTCTGTGCAGACCCATCGCCAGACCGGCCAAGAGCGCGAGGATGAAGTGGGATAGTGTGTCCATATTTTAATATTGTTTATTTCTCGGGTAAAAATTCCATTGAATCTGAATAGAGACCAGGTTGTTGAAGTCGATCTCTTGAAGAGATCCTACGCCACACGGAATTCCCCGTGACCCGGTCTCTCTGCGTCTATCTCTCTCCCTTTATAAACGTGAAAACAAAAGAATTAGTTGGTGAAAGAGATGAAAGAAGAGAGGATATACCCGGAATGGAAGAAAATCGAAAATCCAGAACCCGAAGATCCTGATACAGTCTCCTTGAGGAGCATGGGTAAATTAAAGATATTTAAGCCACGATTGTCTAATTTGTTATGGCCTTAACTATATACTTTTAATCCACTGGATATAAAATTGGGAAAGTTAGGGTTTATATGGAGGCAATAGATAATCTGAAACAAAATGGATACGAGAGAAGAGGTGAAGAGGGTTATAGAGAAGATAAGGTCGGCATTACAGGCCGATGGAGGGGATATAGAACTGATAGATATAGAGGGGGAGATAGTTAAAGTAAAGCTACGAGGGGCGTGTGCTGGTTGTCCACTGGCTCAGATGACCCTGAAAGGCTTTGTGGAAGATGCCATTAAGAGAAATGTCTCTGGGATAGAGAAGGTAGAGGCGGTGTGATGCCAGGAGGTGGAATGATTCTGATCTACATAACATGCAGGGAGAAATCCGAAGCGAGGAGGATATCTGAACATCTACTAAAGAAGCGGTTGATCGCCTGCGCCAATATATTCCCGATTGAGAGTATGTACTGGTGGAAGGATAAAATTAATGAAGAAAGGGAGTTCGTGGTTATAGCGAAAACATTAGAGGAAAAATTTGATGAGATCAGAGGGGAAATTAAAAAAGTTCATAGTTACGAGGTTCCCTGTATACTGAAGATAGAAGTGGAGGCAGATGAGGGGTTTCTGGAATGGGTTGAGGGAGAGGTAGAAGATGCTCGCCGTTAAAGATCTTGTGTTGGAGAGGGAGGGGAGGAGGATACTGCATGGGGTGAACCTTGCGGTGAATGATGGTGAAATTCACGCCATTATCGGCCCGAACGGTTCCGGGAAATCCACCCTGGCATATGCATTGATGGGCTGCAGGGGCTATGAGCCGACCGAGGGGAATATAATCTTCAATGATACCGATATAACGAAGTTAAGCATAACGGAGAGAGCCAAGATTGGAATCACGCTGGCATGGCAGGAACCTGCGAGGTTTGAGGGTTTAACTGTAGATGATTACCTCTCCCTCGGGAAGAAGAATGACGTAAGGGAGGCATTGGAAATGGTAAACCTGAATCCGGAGAGGTATCTGAACAGATCCATTGAAACACTGAGTGGTGGCGAGAGGAAAAGGGTCGAGCTCGCATCTATAGTAACTCTGAAACCAAAGCTGGCGATACTGGATGAACCGGATTCGGGTATTGATTTCGTTTCCCTGAATGACCTACTTGAGCTCATGATCGAATTAAAAAAGGACACAACTGTCCTTCTCATAACACACAGGGAGGAGGTGGCGGCAATCTCGGATAGAGCAACCCTGCTCTGTGATGGTTATGTCGTAAAGGATGGCACTCCTTCGGAAGTGACGAAGTACTTCAGAGATGTGTGCAAGGTATGTCCATCGGAAAAATATTCCGAGGTGAGGATGGAACATGGGGTTTGAGGGAATACTAAAGGCTTATGAACTCTCCGGTGGAAAGCCGGAGGATCTTGGATCGAAAGATACGGCGAGCCTGGTAGTTGAGGGAAATAAAATTCTCGATTTAAATGTTGTTGAAGGAATTATCGTAGAAAAGGAGGAAACGGAAACGGGAGTAAAGGTAAGGATTATAGTGAAGAAGGGACGAAGGATCAAAAAAACGATACACCTGTGCTTCGGTGTTCTCCCGAAAGAAGGTTTACAGGAGATTATCTCTGAAATAATAGTTGAGGAGAACGCAAGCGCGGATATTAAAGCCTGCTGTACCTTTCCGAATGCCAGAAGGGTTAAACATGTAATGAATGCAAAATTCATCCTTGAGAAAGATTCATCTCTCTCATACCAAGAAACACATTTTCACGGACCCTACGGGGGAATAGAGGTGATCTCAAGGGCGAGGATGATAGTGAATGAAAATAGTATATTAAAAACAAATTTTTCATTGGTAACTGGAAGGGTTGGAAAACTGGATATCGACTATGAAGTGGATGCAAAAAAGAATTCAATTACGGAAATTCTCACAAAGGTTTACGGAAAGGATAACGACGAGATCAAAATTAAGGAGGGGATTAGATTAAATGGTGAAAATGCAAGGGGTGTTATAAAAAGCCGGATTGCGGTGAAGGATAACGCCACGAGTGAGGTCACAAATATCACGGAGGGGAATGCACCATATACTCGAGGTCATGTTGATTGTATTGAAATTATCAGGGATAATGCAGAGGCCAGGGCCGTTCCGATAGTCTCAGTAAAAAATGAAACGGCAAAGGTAACGCATGAGGCGGCAATTGGAACGATTGATAAAAAGGAATTGGAGACATTGATGGCCCACGGTTTGGAGAGAGATAAGGCGGTTGATATGATTATTGAGGGGATATTAAGATAAAAATATCGGTAACTCTGGTTTAGAGATTAAAAGTTTCGGAATTCTTCCCTGTCTTTCTGTAAGCCGTTCTGACCTGAGTGAATAGGGGAATCTATGGATGCCTTCAGATCACTTGACAGTTCTACCTGGGACAAAAATAGTCAGTCCCGGAGTATTGCGAGATAAATTCCCCGGATACCCCTCTGGGCAGTCTACCCTCGCCCCGGTTCCGAGGGGTACCTCTCTCGATGGGTTTAAAGTGGTTAAAGTTACGGATTAAGGGCTTAATTCCAGGAGAGAGGGATCAGATCTCCTCCGCCACCCCCTGCTCCATCAGAATCCTGGCTATGTCCTCGGGCAGCCTTACCTCCTCATTTTCCTTGAAGGGACCATAATGAGTCATATCCGATCCCATTATTGCCGGCAGTGGCCTTATTATCCTCACCCGTATCTTTCCGTCATCTAACTCTTTCTCCTGTTCTTTCTCCCCGACCCCTTCTAAATTCAGGACCTTTTCTTCGTACTTCGAGAGTACAGCGAGGATCTCCCCGTACATCTCCCTTTCAATTGGGGTCATATTCATTGGAGGGGTACTCTCCCCGGTCCTGGAGGCCAGCCTGAGAATCTTGCCCCTCCTCAGGGCACATATCTCTTCAGCAAGCCCTAATGCCGAATCCCTGTACTCCTCATCCAGCCTCGAAATCAGGTCGGATAACTCTGAGTAAAAATTCTCTGGAAGCTTGTGCAGGGAGGGCGATCCCTTCTCTAACCGGTAGATGCTTTGAAGATCGCTGTAACTCAATGCCATTTTAAGCCCAATTATTATAATTAATTCAGAATTATAATAGGTGATCCAATGGGCAATGAACTCAGGTTTGGGGATAACATCATCGAGCCGGACATAAGAATGCTCAGTGATATGAAGGAAGTGATCTATGACAGGGAATGGCTGAAAGGTGCGCAGGATGTTGAGCTCTACTACATGTACAGGGGCCTCGCGTTGAATGATAGAGATAGAGAGATACTGAGAAGAGAGCACCTGAGATATGATATAACCGTGATCCCTCCATATAACCTGGGGAATGAATTCGTCAAGACGGCCGGACATTACCATCCGAAGGTGTCTGGAACGGATCTGTCGTATACCGAGATCTATGAGGTCCTGGAGGGCAGGGCCCATTACCTGTTGCAGAGACTGGAAAAAGGCGGGATAAGGGATGTGGTTCTGGTGAGAGCAGAGAAGGGGGATAAGGTCGTTATTCCCCCCGACTATGGACACATAACGATAAATCCATCCGAAAGGGAACTCAGAATGGCAAACTTTGTCAGCGATAGATTCTCGTCCGTATATGAGCCGATCAGGGAGAAGGGTGGCGGGGCGTATTTCGAACTCATCGATGGAAGCTTTATACGGAATAAAAACTATGAAGAACTCCCGGACCTGAGATTTCTAAAGGCCAGGGACCTCAAAGAATTCGGTATAGAGAAATCCAGGGAGATGTATTCCCTGATTGAAACGCCAGAAAGACTGAGATTTCTCGATAAGCCTCAGGATTTTACGGATCTCTTTGAATTTGTCCTGGATTATGAATGAGAAATTCTGTTTGTTGCAATTTTATATCCTGAAGTAAAATAATTATTGCATAAGATGATCGGGATCAACAGGGAGTTTGATATCCTCCTGGGGGGCGGTCTACTGCCGGGGAATATAACCCATATATATGGTGTTCCGGGTTCCGGAAAGACGAATCTCGCTTTGATGGCAACCGCCTCTGCCACCGAGAAAGGTAAGGTTATCTATATCGATTGCGAGGGCGGATTTTCTACGGAAAGGTTGAAGCAGATCTGTAACAGGAATTTTGATAAAATTCTGAGGAATGTCATGCTCATAGAACCCACGGAGTTTGATGAACAGAAGGTCGCGATAAAGAAGTTGAGCGAAATAGTTCCGGGGTCGGGGGTTAGCCTGATTATCGTAGATTCTATCTCGGTTCTCTACAGATTGGAGGAGGAGAGAGACACCAGGGAGCTTGGAAGACAGCTCGCTCAATTACTTAGAATTGCGAGGAGATACAAAATTCCAGTCCTGATAACGAATCAGGTCTACACCGATGTGGATACCGGGAGGATCATGCCAGTTGGTGGCGATGTTACGAGGTACTGGGCAAAGATCATAATAGAGTTGATGAAAAATGAGGGAAATGACCTCAGAACCGCAATCCTGAGGAAACATAAATTCTTACCCGAGGGAATAAAATTTGAATTTAGGATAACCGAAAGGGGTATAGATTCTCACGAAATCGAATACCCTCTGGATTCTATCGTATACGAAAGGGAGGCTTAGATTGAGGGTTTCTAATGCAAAAATTGTTGAAAAACCCTGGGGAAGGGAGATATGGTATGCCCACGAAAGGGAATACGCCGGAAAGATTCTGGAGATTAAGAAGGGGTTCAGGTCCAGCCTTCACTACCATGAAAAGAAAAAGGAGACCATGTACGTCCTGGAGGGTGAGGTCAGGATAATAAAAAAGGACGGAGAATTGACCCTGAATGAAGGCGAATCCATAACGATAAATCCCGGGGAGATACATAGAATTGTTCCATTAAGGGACTCAAAGATTCTGGAGTCAAGTACCCCGGAGCTGGACGATGTCATAAGGGTGGAAGATGACTATGAAAGGTAGATAAGATGGTAACGATAGTCGTTGGTGGGCACTTCGGTGATGAGGGAAAGGGAAAGGTTATCTCCTATTTAGCTCTTAAAGATAAGCCGGATATCATTGCGAGGGCTGGTGTTGGACCGAACGCGGGACACACCGTTTTTAAGGGGGGAAGGAAATACGGGCTCAGAATGATCCCCTGCGGTTTTATAAACGAAGATTCAAGGCTCTTGATAGGCGCCGGTGTTCTTGTAGACCCGGAGAGATTTCTGAAGGAGGTAGAGATTACCGGGACGGGGGATAGAATAGCCATAGATGAGAGGTGCGCCATCATAGAAAAAAGACATAAAGAGGAGGATGCTACGAATGAGTTTTTAAAGAAGAGAGTCGGAACCACTGGCAGTGGTTGCGGGCCAGCAAATGCCGAGAGGGCTCACAGAACGATTAGACTGGCGAGAGAGATCCCCCAGCTCAGGGAATATCTGACCGATGTCCCGCTGGAGGTTAATTCGGCGATAGATGAAGGAAAAGATGTCCTGATTGAGGCGAGCCAGGGCTTCTGGCTCTCCCTCTTCTATGGAACATATCCATATGTGACATCAAAGGACACATCCGCTGGAATGGCCGCCGTCGATATAGGGGTCGGTCCAACAAGGATCGATGACGTTGTGGTAATCTATAAATCGTACACAACCAGGGTTGGAGAGGGTCCATTAAATACATTAATAACCGAAGAGAACATTAGAAAATATCCATTGTGGCAAGAGATCCTGTCGGAAGCGAAGAAGAAGGGGTTTACCGGCAGGGGAGTGAATGATATTCTGGCGCATTATCTGGGTGAGAGGGGAACCGTGACCCAGAGACAGCGAAGGATTGGAAGCTTCGATTTTGAACTGGCTAGATATTCCGCGATGGTCAATGGAGCAACCCAGATGGGTATAACCTGCCTGGATAAGATCTTCCCAGAGTGCTATCGGGTCAGGGATTACGATGATCTGTCCGAAAGGGCAAAGGAGTACATCGGGGAAATTGAAAGGAAGGTCGGGGTTAATGCAACTCTGATCTCTACTGGACCTGAGCCAGAGGATATGATTGATCTAAGGCAATAGGATGGAAATAGCGCTTATAATCCTCGGGTATTACTGGGTTTTCTATGAATAAGCTATGTATATGGGATTATAAGAGTACAATGAAGATCTCCACGATTGGTGCGGGTCCGGCCGGGTGTATTGCGGCCCTGAATTGTGTCGATAAACACGACGTTACCCTCTACGAGGAGCATAAAATACAGCCGGTCCAATGTGCTGGATTGATCAGTAAATCGGGTTTAGAGCGGTTGGGTATAGAACTAAGAAAAGGAATAATAAAAAACAGGATTCGTGGAGCCATTATCGTTTCCCCCTCGGGAGATTCCTTTATGGTAGATGGCAGGGAGACAAAGGCGTATGTGATAGACAGGCGGGAATTTGATCATCATCTCATGGATACGGCAGTGGACCACGGCGTAAATTTCGTCAATAAACGGGTGAGGGATCTTGATAAAATAACCTCGGATAAAATTATCCTTGCGACCGGAACGGATTATTACTTCCATAAAAGATTGAATCTGGACGTGCCCAGAAGATTCCTTACAGGTGCCCAGTTTGAGATGAAGATAGAATGCGATAATAATTTCGTGGAACTACACTTCAATACGCCCGACTTTTTTTCCTGGATCATACCCGCTGGGGATTATGCAAGGATAGGTTCCTGTTCTGCAAAGAATCCGGTGCCATATATCAAGAATCTCTTGAAGAAGATAAAAAAAGATGGCAGAATAAAAAACCCCAAAATTCTGAACAGGAATTTCGGCACAATCCCGATCTATGACCCGGGATTGAGGACAGATTACGGTAGAATTATCACGGTAGGGGATGCTGCGGGCCAGGTAAAGGCATCTACCGGGGGAGGGATCATCATGGGGGGAATATCCGCAAAATTCGCCTGCCGTCGGGATTATGAAAAGAGGTGGCGCTCGGAGATAGGAAAGGAGCTTTATCTCCATCTGATGATCAACAGATTTTTGACTAAACTATCCAGTAAGAAGATGGATAGGCTGTTCTCCCTTATTGGGGAGCATAAGTGGATTCTCGAAGAAAAGGGAGACATGGATATGGCATCCAAGGTACTCTCTGGGTTGTTCAGGAATCCGGGATTTGCCTTAAAATTCCTGTGCCAGCTTCCAGGCTATGCCCTCGATATGTTTTAACCCGTAACTCGACTATTTTTAGTAATATGTTTTGTATTTGAGTGTTTGGGTTCTTACAAGAAAAAAGGTACGAGATCCATCAGAGAGGTAACAACTATTATCTCTGTAGGGTGACGAGCGTCTGGGATAAAGAGATCAAAAGGCCCAGAAAGATAACTGAAGAATATCTGATAAGATAACGAAAGAGGGCGTAATACCACCAAAACACAAACGAATGGAGGAGCAGTATAAGCAGATATCTGTAAAAGAGTTCGGTGCTACATACTTTCTTCGGTACATCTCTCAGGATATTATCGACGAACTGAAGAGGGTATATCCCTACGACTGGAAAGAATTATTCACACTATCTATCTTTCGATTAACCGAGAAATCGCCACTGAAACGCATTAGTTTTTACTATCACACATCATATCTCCTTGGCACCGAGTATGCTGTTATCGATATTCGTGAACTTCATCGCAATGCAGATATACTACAGGATATATACAATTTGTTGAGCAGGGGTTTGTTGAACAATTACAGCCCGATGGATGTTATCACCTGCTGAAGAGAGTCCATAAGCTAAAACTAAGGGATAGATATCAGTTAGCAGAAATACCAAAAAGTCAAGGGATGTGATTAAAAAACTAGGGACCGATATACCTATTACGAAAAATGGTTAAAGTTACTGGTTAATACATCTGCTATCCCTCTACTCCTTTGGATGCGTATTTTTCCGAACATTTTATCAGATTATTATGGATTATTACGAATAAGGTCAATTTTATATATCAATTTCTGATATATAATTTATATGGATATAGTACAGTATATAAGATATTAA
>QMZJ01000028.1 GCA_003663115.1 Candidatus Altarchaeales archaeon
CCAATCTATCTATAGACGCTATAGAAATCCCTTTTGGTAGTGGACTTAGATTTTTCATTGTAAATGATGAAACTTTTTTTGAAAAAGTTTCTATTCTCTATCTTCTATCTCCTCTCCTATCTACCGATTATACATCTCGAGGAAAAGGATCTCTTGGAGAAATACGGCGGGGAATACCTAGACTATAGAAAGAAGGTTCCATGGAGAATGATTCCCAAATTGTTTTAATTCAATCCAGCTAAATTTATGCAGGTTATCCAGAATCTAATATAGCATAAATCTAAGTATATTGGAGAATGAAAGAGGTCAGATACAAGCCCATAGGGGTTATCCATTCCCCTTTCAGGGATGTCAAAGGGATGCCAATACAACCAGCCGGTGCCAGAGGGGTTGCTGGAACGGTAGAGATATTACCTAAATACTGTGCGGGGCTCAAGGACGTGGATGGGTTTTCACATATCATCTTGATCTATCACTTCCATCTATCCGGGCAATACTCATTGGAGGTCAGACCATATATGGATAATAACAGACGTGGAGTATTTGCCACGAGAATCCCGGGAAGACCAAACCCCATAGGCATCTCCGCGGTACGTCTCGTTAGGGTTGAGGGTTGCACACTCCATATCCGGGATGTGGACATTCTGGATAATACCCCTCTACTGGATATTAAACCCTACGTTCCAGAATTTGATATACGAGAGGTGGAGCGAACGGGGTGGCTTTCAAAAAGAGCCGGTAATGTATACGGGCAGAGATCGGACGGTAGATTTGTGTAAAAATAAAATGAGAGAAATAAATGGTTTAAAATTAAGAACCGAGGTACTGGAAAAAGGCAGGGTGAGGGATAAAACCCTGCTGGACATAGGGGCCGGACCCCTGGGGATCATCGCGGCGAGGGATTTCAATTGTAAAGTAGTTAGTATCGACATATCCAGAGAAAAATTAAGGGAGGTAAAGAAAGAGGCAGCGCGGGAGGGAATTAAAGGAATCAGATGCGAGCTTGAGGATGCAACCAACCTCTCCTATAAAGATAATAAATTTGATGTGGTTGTCAGCTATGGTGTTTTACATCATATTCCCTTAGACAAAAGGGAAAAATTTGTTCACGAGGCTTACAGGGTTGCAAAAGAAAAGGTTATTATTGCGGAGTATACCGCAGTTGGTTTTAATCTGGCTCACCCCGGAGGGGAGTATAAAGCAGTGTGTCTCGAATGGCTGGAAGGGGAATTAAAATCCCTGGGGAGGGTAGAGAGGTATACGGGAAGAGAGATGAATATCTATATCTGCTTTAAATCGAAAAATGTCACCCACAAAAACCCCACAATGAAAGAATCCCAAACCACAGAATTCAAAAAATCTCTTGCAGAGAGAAAGGAAATCATTGAAAATTATCGTTTTTATAATGCGTGACCTTTTACGCAAGATTAAGCAAGGGAGGATAGACATGGAGAAATTCAATGAATCTTATCCCTCCATTATCGTCCATCTCACAAAAACCAAGTTTCGGAGGATTTTAACAAAGCTACAGATACCGAAAGAGAGACCCTCCCGAAAATAGCTGAATTGGGTGAAGATGTAGTTACCCCTTCAGATATAACTGGAAGATCTCGATCTAAATTGTTTGGAAGATTGAATATGCGAAAAAAACAAAAGGAGGTAAATTGTAATGAAGGAAGCAATGTTCTATGAAAAATTGGGCGAAAGTAAGGTAAGATGCGAGCTGTGCGCCAGAAAATGCATAATCCCGGAGGGGAAAACTGGGTTCTGCAGGGTTAGAAAGAATATAGATGGAAGACTTTACTCTCTGATCTATGATAGGATTAACTCGGCAACTCCCAATCCAATTGAAAAGAAACCATGTTATAATTTTGCCCCCGGGTCATGGACATTTTCGATCTGCACCCCGGGCTGTAATTGGAGATGTAAATACTGCTGTAACTGGATCATAAGCCAGGAATCGGAGATAGAAGGTAGAAAAATGACCCCGGAGGAGATCGTCCAACTGGCAAAGAACTCTGGATGTCGGGGTATCAGTTATACCTTTACAGAACCAACAATATTCTATGAGTTATCATATGATACCGCTAAATTGGCTCACGAGGAAGGTTTGTATAATACGTGGGTTACAAACGGATATACAAACCCGGAGCCAATTAAGAGGATTTCCAGGTATTTAGATGCGGCTACGGTTGATTTTAAGGGCTCTGGAGATGAGAGATTTATGAGAGATTTTTCCTCGGTTCCATCAACCGAGCCGATTTACAGGGCATTAAGGGAATATAAAAAGCGGGGGGTCCATCTGGAGATAACAGATCTAATAGTTCCCCGGGTGGGGGATTCCATGGAAAGGGTAAAAGAACTGGTGGAGTGGATAAAGGAAAATCTGGGGGACGAAACGCCGATTCATTTCCTGAGATTCTTTCCCACTTACAAGGTCAGGGATATCCCGGAGACTCCACTAAAAACCCTCGAGGAAGCCTATGATATCGCCAAAGCAGCTGGAATGAAGTACGTTTATCTGGGAAATGTCAGTGAAAGAAATAATACCTATTGTCCCAACTGCAATAGATTATTGATTAAAAGACGATGGATGGAGACGATAGAATACAAAATCAGAGATGGGAGGTGTCCCTATTGCGGAGAGGAGATAAACATCGGGGGGGAGAGATGGATCCCTCCAGGACTGAAACAATGAAAATTCTGGTTGGATCACAGAATCCGGTAAAAATAGAGGCAACAGAGGATGCTTTTTCAACATATTTTGGGAGAGTAGAGGTGGTTGGGATGGAGGTTGATCCCGGGGTCCCGAGACAACCAATAGATGATGAGACCTTTCATGGAGCCAGAAACAGGGCATTTGAACTGAAGAGGATAAATGACGAGAAAGGGCTTAATGCCAAATTCTTTGTCGGCATCGAGGGAGGTATAACAAGATTATTCTCCAGATGGTTTGCCTTCGGTGAGATGTGCATCGTCGATGATAGAGAAAGGGTTAGTTATGGAAAGACCCCCTTTTTCGAGCTCCCGGAAAAAATTGTAGAAAAGCTCTTATCGGGAGCTGAGCTGGGCGAGGTAATGGATAGATTTACTGGGATGCAAAACACAAAACGAAAACAGGGGGCTGTGGGATATTTCACTAAGGGCGTTATGAACAGAAAACAATTTTATGTTAATGGCTTATTGATGGCTCTGATCCCCTTTATAAACGGAGATATATACTTTGAGGAATGAAATCTCAATCACCGGTCTACGATGGATCCACGGAAGAGGGTTCAGGTTGCCTTATCCAGGTTCGGTATCGGTCCCGTTGGGTAAGAGGATCGTTTATCGGTACCCGATTAATGCCTTAGACTCATTCGGGGGACAGAGCAAGGTCAACCTCGGGATCCCGCCAATTTATTTTTCTGGATGGTCTCAAGAGAGCCGGGATAAAGATGGTTGTGATCGAAGGTTCAACCGAAGGAGGAAAATGCAAAAGGGAGGAGTAAATCAGGTAATTGAGGTGATGAAGAGAGTCCCTGAGGGGATATTCATAGAAAACATCACCGAATTTGCCAGTGGGAATTAACCCGAATCCCCTAACCGGATGATTCCCCCCGGGGTCGATAAGTGGGGGAATTTATATTCCTGCTCAATGACGAGTCAATTCAGAACATGTTAGATGCTATTTATAAAAAATTGGAGCCCGTCGGTGCCTCGAATCTATGAACATCCACAATCCAATAAATCCAAAACGGGGGTCTTTCCCAGATATTCGGCGGCAGTAAGAACCTCTTTGTTCTTTCTCTTCGCTATTCTATATACCTCCTTGAGTGTTTCCCTGTACCTGTAATCTCTTAGCAGGTGGTGATCCAGTATTATTAGATCTGTACTGGTTCTCTTTATAATCCCGATTATGTTGTCTATAGCTCTGCGAGAATTTACCAGATTCAGCATATACGGAACGAGGTAGGTTGCCGGACCATCCAGGATTAGCACCCGGGGGTCTTCCCTTATTATCCACTCCCTATAGTCCTCAATTATTGGACCGTTCATATCCGATGAATAGATCAGTTTCTTCCCTTTATACTCAATAATGGTCGAGAAGATCCATCCAACCCTCGCATATTCTATCCCGTGAAATAGAGGCCCCGTGAATTTTAACCTTGTCTCTCCAAATTCGAATTCCTTACCCTCTGGATATCTGATTTCGATTTCATCAAATTTTAATTCCGGCACCTCTGGAATCTCATTCCAGTGCTTTGCTAACTTTCTGAACCAACTGCCTCCTTTATCCAGGAGCTCCTTTCTTCTCTCATTATAGCTTCCGAAATCCCTACTCATCGCTACCGGTAGTTCTTCTCCCGGACTCTCATACCCTTTGAACTTTCTCTCTATCAACAAGTCTCTCAGGTCAACCTCTCCAAATGATTTGCATATATTCTGCAGGAAATCCTCTGATCTCTTTCTCTGTGAATAATTGATGTATTCGTTTGGATTTTTCATGAATAATTTCTTCTCTTTGTATAGATCTTTGTCAAAATCTGTGAAGTGGTCATAGTGGTAGTGGGAGATTATAATTAACTCCACTTTTTTACTCGCCCTTTTTATCGCCAGTTTTGCCTTTCTCAGCCAATGCATCTTTTTAGCAATGGAAGCGGGAAAGCTCGGCTGCATTATGGCGGCCCCTGGATCGATCAGTATCTTTATATCCGGGGTCTCGACAAAGGTACAGAGGGATTTGGCCCCCATGGAGTCGGACCAGATCGGTTTGAATTCCATCATATTTTAATATGCGTTTAACCAATTATAATTCAAGACAATTAACAAAAATGAAAAATATCATCAAGCTAACCAGGCTGGAGCGAGATACCCTAAGAGAGGTTATGAGTATGAGTATGGACTACTCCAGTATGGCGATTTCTAAAATGGTGGATGAGAGGATCGATGTGAAACTCGCCTCAATGGATCTCACCCCCCTCAGTGAGGTTCCCAAGAAACTGGGTGGTAAGGATGTACTCTCTACCGGGGTCTATATGCGCATTATAGGAGATATCTCGGGAACGACTCTACTGGTATTCCCACGAGATAGTGCGCTCTTCCTGGCGGATGTACTTGGGGGTAGAGAGGTTGGGAGCACAAAAATATTGAGCTGGGTGGATCGTTCAGCCTTAGAGGAGTTGGGGAGTATCGTAACCACATCTTTCCTAACGGCAATGGGTGACTTCTTAGGGATTAAAATGTATCCTTCCACACCCGTAACGGTCTTCGATACTGCGGATTCTATAGTGAATTTCGTCCTCATAGGTATTAATAAAGATGTTGATTTTGGTTTAGTGGTTAAGATGGACTTTAAGGGGGCAAAGGGTGTAATTACGGGGTATTTTCTCCCGCTGTTGTATACCGGATCATTGAACGTTCTGTTAAACTTAGTTGATAAGAGGATAGAAGATGGCAGTATGCCCGTGAAGAAACACAAACAGGCCCCAGAGTTATTGAAAACGTTGACGAAAAAGAAATGAATCTGCTACGCAGATTCAACTCGTAACAGTCTTCTTACCTCTCCCTCGGTGGGATATCTCTCCGTTCCATAACCCATGGTACTCAACGCCGCGGCCGCATTCGCAAATCTCCCAGTTTTTTCAAGGTCCCAGCTCCTTAGATATCCAAGAATAAAGGCAGCATCAAAGACATCCCCCGCCCCGGTTGTATCTACAGGTTTAACTCTGAATGGTGCGATATAATAACCTTCGTCTTTGGTCGCTACATAACATCCCATCTTACCAAGCTTTAATCCAATGACCTCCGGGCCAAGATCCAGCAATTCTTTACATATGCTTCTCTCGTCTTTAGCTCCCGTAATTGCTTTTCCCTCCTTTATATTCGGAAAGAATATATCTACATTATGCAGGATATTTTTTACCAGTTCTGTATCTTCATTCGACCAACCCCCTGGATCCCATCCCGTGTCGAAGGACACAGTCATTTTGTTATCGTGGGCATACTCCATAATCTCCGACGTATTCTCTCGTAAACCCTGCAGGAAGAAACTCGCTATGTGAAGGCATTTTCCCTCGATCAGGCTGAAATCTATATCTCTAACCTTTAACTCGGAATTCGATCCAGGATATGTGATAAAGGATCTGGTCTCGTCATCAAAGGTAATTGCTACCGTAATTCCCGTTTTGCTACCCGTCAAAAGCCTGAGATCAACACCATTAAGGTTATCCCTTAGAAAATCCCCAAAGACATCCTCACCAACTTTACCTATAAACCTGACCGCTGTGCCGAGTTTGCTTATCGCCTTCGCAAAATTTGCGGCACACCCGCCCGAGCTTAGTCTGATTTCTGGGAGGATTATCTGAGAATCCCTCTGGGGCATGTCCTTTAATTTGCTGGTAATTATGTCAACATTTATATCTCCGATGGATGTAACCTCCGGATTCATTTCAAGCTTTCTACTTTTTTTAGGAAGTCCTCTCTGAGTTTATCCCCGCCAAATTCTCCCCTAAATCTGTCCATCCGTGCAGCTATTGCCAACTTCGCCGCAAATGCCCTTGAGATCTTGCCTCTTTTATCCTTTGGTGCGGATCTTATCTCCGGTAATTGGAATATAACCCCGTGCTTTGGCGGTCTTTTACCCGTTTTCAGAAACTTAAAGAAGGCATCCTCTGCCCCTAAAACCTGAATCGTGCTCGCCGGCAGGGTAGATAATCTCTCTAAACCCCCCGCCAGGGCGATGAGTCTTGCACCGAGTACTGGACCAGCCAGGGCAGATATATTCGGGGCAATCTCCGGCATAGTCTTCTCGATATATTTCTCAATTCTCTCTTTGGTATCATATATCTGTAGAATAGATTTTGAGAGAGATTCTACGGCATCTCTATCCCTCTCCGAGAATTCTATACCCAGGGTCTCCTCCCTTGCCCTATTAATTTTCTCCAATAAACCCGGGTCCAAATTCTGTAAATCAGAGCTTACAATTTTGGCGTAAAGCTCGTGCTTCTTTACCAATAGGTCCAGTTCCGGGAAATTCAGGGAATACCACTCGCGAAGTCTTTTCATAAGCCTGTTGATCGACTCCTCCAGCTCGTCCAGCGATGCAATCGCCTGAATTATTATCTGATCCCTGTCTATCTCCCTCAGTTTTATCCTGGTGATCTCCAGATTAGTTTTGAATAACAGCTCGGTAAATTCATTATCCGAGATGCCGAGGTCTGATGCTATCCTTAATGGATCTGTAGGCCTTTTATCCTCGACGAGTTCGATTCCAAGTTTATAACCCGAAAACCTTTCTGGATCTCTGACCTTAACGGATTTTATTCCAGTTTCTCTGAGATAAGAGATCAGTTGAAGCTCTTCATCACAAGGAGCTTTCTCTGCCTCAATAAGTTTCTCTGCAAGCCTTCTTGGATCCCTTGGCAGTTGGATTCTTTTTATGATTCTCCCATTTTTCAATGCAAACGTGCCAAGAACATTTGTGTTTAGTTCTATCATGGTATTATCTGATGGAAATTAGAACAGATAAGATAAATATAAAATGATCAAAGCCCGCTCAAACCAGTTCCTTTTTTTCTCTCTGTCCCCGTACCCTTGCTCTTCCTGTGACCTATATAGAGAACAGCACCGATTAGAATTAATAGAGAGATAACTGCCACCAACACCAGGAGAATGGGTATCAATCCGCCACCAAGACCTTTTATATCTTTCGTGATCGTCCTTTTTTCATAGTTTCTCTCAGCCGAGCTCACGACAAATGTCCCTGTCTGATTTAATTCCTTGATGTCGAGCCTTGCAATGCCCGAATTATCCGTGATTAGTAAAATCTCATCACCATCTGGCGTTAGAACCGATATACTCATGTTCTGAACGGCCTCCCCTCCGCTTGTTGCCTTTACCATCAGATCCTTTCCACTTAACCATACGTCCAGATCCAGTGGATATGGATTTACTTCAAAGCTGGATGATGCTGACGTATAGTAATCTTTACTTGCCGTTACATTATAGATGCCGGCCAATTCTGGCACAAATGTGTGACTACTCTTCACAATTGTTTCTTTCTCCCCATCGGGTTTTGTTATCTTTATCTTGGCCTCGATTCTCTCCCCATTTTCATCCAATACAGTTATAGCTACCGAATCCCCCAGATCTAAAATTTCCGGATTTATCCTGAGTTGCAGGCCTCCATATATGCTGATCTTTTTACTGAAATCCTCATAACTCTCCTTTTTTACCGTCAATGTGTATTCTCCCGCCTCTTCCAGTATAAAGGTGAATTTTCCTTCAGTATTGGTCAGGCCGGTAATATCGGCACCTATAAGTCCCACGGATGCATCTTCTACTGGATCACCATCCTGGTTTTTCACCACAACAGAGATCTCTTCGTGCAGTTTTTCTCCCAGAATCGTGATATTGAAGAAATTCATTGCCTTAAAGCTGGATGTTGTTGTCTCATATCCTCTTTTTTTAACCGTTATATCGTAGGTTCCAGGCAAAGCTGGCTTATAAATTACCTTTCCAGCAGAAGATGTTGAGAGCACATCTTTTTTTCCATTCGGCTTCTTTATCGTAACCTCTGCGCCCTCTATGGGACCCCCTTCGGAGGTTACAGTTATTGTAACATCCTTACCGATCGCCTGCTTTATCGGCTCGATCTTGATATTCATGCTTCTCTTGGTCCTGACATTTATTGTGACGCTGTCGCTGTCCTCGTACCCCGTTTTAGAGGCAATTAAGTAGTAGGTCCCGGCCTCATTTAGGGTGAAGCTAACATAACCATTGGAATCTGAGTTGTATGAACCCACAAAACCCTTAGAACCGCTTACAGCAATCCTGGCATTCTCCACCCTCTTATCATCTATATCGAGAACCTTTACCCTTATCTCCTCCCCCGCGTATGGGTTCTCCGGAACCTCTGTGATCTTTAATTTATTGCTTACTTCAAATGTATCCCTGAATAAACAGTATCCGTCATCCCATACATCCAGCTGATATACACCATAGGGATTGTCCCTAAATCTGAAATCCTCGTCCAAGGGATCGAAGGTTACCTTTCCATCCTCGGTTTCTTTTATCCTCATTACATCATCTGAATCCCATTTTTCATCATCGCCGAGATTTGTTATCCTCACATTAATATCATCGAGCTTTTCACCTGTCTTATCCTCGACATCAACAACTATCTCACTGCTGGGGGTAGGTTTGCTGGGTGTCAGACCCACATTGAGCTTGGAACCCGTTATATGCAATGTTTTTCTATCGCTCTCTGATGAGACATCATTGGAAATTCTTACCTCTATCTCCATGTCGCCGCACTTGTAGTTCATCAGTTCCCCATCTTCACCATCCCACACATCATTATCGAAGTTGTTAGAGGAAACCGTGAATGTTTTGGATTCGTTATATGTCAATTCAGCATGTTTAATGTCTTCATAAACAACTACACCATCGGCATAAATGACAAAATCAATCTTCTGATTGTAGGTCAGGTTTTCACCCGTATCGATATTCGTAACCTTTGCACTTACACTAAATGAATCACCAGGATTAATTTCATAATCAGATAGCGTTACATTCAAAGAAACATCAACCTTTGCAGATACAAACCCACTCAAAAATCCAGCAAAGAGCAATGCAAAACAGATAATCCATAATATACGAGAAATCACGGGCTTCATTTTAGTCTATACTAAAATTATTGGGTTGAATGGATATAAATATTAAAACCTCTTAACTCTTTGTTTTTTAGGAAAAATATCCTCGTTTTCTATGCTTCTGAGTCACTATCTTCATATGGTTAGGTACTACGTCTATGAATCCGCCACCCTCTGGGATAAAAAAGAGAAGAAAGCAAAGATAAAGGCTTTAAGGATAGAAAACCTAATAACTAAAAATGATCAAAAGGAGAAAGCGAAACCCGGAGGAAATAAAGAGGGACATCATTGAATTCATAGAAAAACTGGATTTCCCGACCACAACGGAGGGAATTGCCAAAGGCGTTGGTCTAAATTGGTTTACCGCATCATTCTACCTGAGCGAACTAAGGACAGAGGGTAAGATATTCCATAAACGGGTTGGAAGACAGAATCAGTGGTGGACCGAAAACATCGATGAACAGAGGAGGAAGGTGAAAAAACTGGAGAGGAAATTGATGATCAAGGATGAAGAGATCAAGAAATTAAAGAGAGAGATTCGTGAATTAAAAGGTAAAAATTAGGTTATTCTCTAATCAATCCCTCATCGGCAAGACTGGTATATTCGTCATCCCCCATAATGATATGATCCAGTACTCTCACCCCCACCAGATCACATGCCTTAACCAAGCGTTTTGTTATCTCGATATCCTCCCTCGTTGGTTTGGGCTCGCCGGATGGGTGGTTATGGACAAAGATGACTGCGGATGCAGACTCTCTAATTATCTCCCTAATGACCTCCCTCGGATGAACGATACTTGCGTTTAAACTTCCCTCGGAGATCGTCATCTCTTTGATAATCTTATTACGGCTATCTAACATCATTATCTTAAAGACCTCCCTCTTCAGATCCCTGAGATAGGGCTTATAATAATTGACAATATCCTCGACGGATGTGATCTTTTTTCTTGGCCCGGTTTTCTGCCTTAGGAGGCGCTTTCCGATCTCCAATGCCGCCTTGATCTGGGCGGCCTTCGCCGTACCAATACCCTCTATCGCGCACAGCTCGGAGATACTCGCAGAGTCCAGGGCCCTGAAACTCCCGTAGTGATCGAGCAACATTCTCGCCAAATCGATCGCATTCGATTTAGTGCCATTACCGGTCCTCAGAATAATGGCAAGAAGCTGTGAATCGGAGAGGCTTTCCTCGCCAAATTTTATCAATCTCTCCCTCGGGCGCTCATCCTCTGGCCAGTCCTTTATTTTTCTAAATCCGGGCATATAAGTTATTGGAATTGGGTGTTTATAACTTTAGAGATTTTTAGATAACCTCCATTTATATTATAAACCACACGGGAATGGTTATTTCTTGATCAGGTTGTTGTTCCACTGCTCCAGGATCCAATCGTGAAAGCGCTTCATACCTTCTTTGTCTAGATGGAATCGTTGCTCTCCTTGCGTGTAGTTCTCCGGAACATTCGCGTGCTCCAGTGCCTCAACGCATATCACCGGGATTTTCCTATTCTGAGACGCTATAAGCTCCATCCGATATTTTAGTCTTGTCAGGTGCATTTTTACTATTAAGATATGAGGTTTTCTAATCTGATCTCGGTGAGATCGGATATGTCAATAATATCCTTAATATCCTTAAGTATTTCTCAGATAA
>QMZJ01000029.1 GCA_003663115.1 Candidatus Altarchaeales archaeon
AGTCTGCCAAGAACACATCTTTCTCTAAGCTAACATATCTACCCGAAACTCAAAAGGAAGGCTTCGGCTCTCTTCGAGAAGTTTTCAGGATACAATGCCTACATTGGGCTATCATAACTTATTTAAAGGCTGCCCAAAATCGTCAAAGAGCCGGCGATTTTTTGAACTCACTGTAGCTTTTTAGGAATCATGGAACAACTATTATCTCTCAGAGGATTTTTCACCCTGTCCTTAGCTGGTCTGGGTGCCGCTTTAACCTTTAAAAAAGCTAAATATGGGATTATAATATTCATCATTTTACTCTTACTAAGAGCTCCCTTTTTAGCCTCATGGTTCCCACCTATATACTCAGTTCTGCATTTACCAAAAGTATTTGGTATCTTGACACTTATATCCTGGCTTCTTCAGAAGAATAAATATCCTCTCCGACTCCCTATCCAATTTTGGCTAATGGTTTCATTTTTAGGAGTTATTTGCCTATCTCGATTTTTGGCTCATTCTGAGGTCTTTGGCAATAAAGTAACTTCAGAATTTTTTAAAATGTGTGTTCTTTTTCTCTTAATTGTGAATGTGGTTAAAGATGAGAAGGATGTTAAGCAAATTATTTGGACCTTACTCGGTATTACTTTCGTCGTGACACTATATCATTACCACTATTATAAGACCAGTTGGCGATCTATCTTCGTTTTGCCAGTCTATAGAGGCTTAGATCGTAATGAGTTTGCTGCTACTTTGGTGGCTATGATTCCCTTAGCCTATATTTTCTTTAAGAAAGAGGGACATATACTTAAAAGGGTTTTCTCAGGTTTATGCTTTCTTTCATTTGTAGGGGGAGTAATTCTTACACGCTCTCGGGCAGGAGCATTAGCCTTGGGAGTGACCTTGTTCGTATCAATTTTACAAGATACTAAAAGGGTGAAAAGTGCTTTCTTCATTTTGATCTTAGGACTTATTATAGGATCTCGAATATCCGAAAGATACATTGATCGAATAAAGAGCATCGTGCATTATAGGGAAGACACCTCGGCTATGATAAGGATAGCTACTAACCGAGCTGCTATAAATATGGTCAAGACCTATCCTATATTTGGAATAGGCGCTGGAAACTTTGGAAATTTGGTTTTAAATTATACTCCTGAAAGTCTAAAACAGTATGTTGAAACTGGTATAAATATTCATAATATTTTTCTACAAGTTGCAAGTGAAACAGGTCTCATCGGATTGTTAGTTTTCATCACCCTTATCATGAAATCCTTTATTGATGTCATAAGATTAAGGAAGTATAAGCTTGAACCAATAGGTTACATGGCCACAGGCTTAGGAATATCTCTTTTTGGATACTGTTTAGCTGGCCAGTTCATCCCTGGAGCTTATTACAAATATCAATATATCTTTTTTCCCCTAATTACTGCCATCTCACAGATAGCTCATGAAAAGTTAGCTAAGTATATGGACGCCCATTTATATCATTAAGAGCCCATTTGTGTTAGAGACAGGGAAATTCGTTATTCTCTAACCTGCCTTATAAGCTTTTACACAGAACTTTGTATGGGCCCTATTAGGAAACTATGTCAATAAAAAGTGGACAAAGACTGATTTGGTTGAGAATTAAGCTATTGTACTCCAAAGTCTTTTTGGAATTTAATAACCCGACGTCAAAGCATTTTCGGCCGAATACTTAAGTAAGAATGTTTGTCTTGTTCCTATGAAAGGAATCATCTTGCAACTTACAGATAGTCTTCAGCTCGGTGGAGCAGAGCATTTGTTGATGGACTTAGTTGTTGGTCTAAAAGAGCATAACTTTTATCCTATTGTCTGTTCCATAGATAACGGTCCTTTAGCTTTTGAGCTGGAAAATAGAGGAGTAGAAGTAATCGTCATATCTAAAAAGCGATCGAAAGATATCAGCCTAGTATGGAGATTGTGTCAACTTGTGCAAAAAAGGGATGTAGGACTTATTCACTCGCATTTCCCTGTTTCTGATATCTATGGATGGATAGTATCAAAAATCTGCCGTATACCTCAAGTTATCACTGTTCATGGAGATATATTTTCAGATAAGAACCTTTTTCTTTCTTTTGTATTCCGGGATACTAATCGGATAGTAACCGTTTCCCATGACCTGAAGAGGAAGCTTTTAGCTTTTTGTCCTCATGTCAATAATGTCCAAGTTGTCCACAATGGAATAAGAGTGGAAGATGTCAGGAATCAGTTAATAGATAAGGTTTATGCTAAAAATAGAGTTAATTTAAAAGCCAATGATTTTACAATTGGAAGTATTGGAGGTTTGAGAAAAGTAAAGGGCTATGAATTCTTACTTGAAGCTATAGCGATAGCTCGAAAGGCCTTTCCAAATGTAAAACTGGTATTAGTAGGTAATGGGCCTCAAAGATCACTTTTACAAGAAAAAGCCGAGAAGTTAGGCATCAGTGATATTGTAATCTTCGTAGGATGGAGAAAGGATATCCCCCAACTTCTTTCAGCCTTCGATCTTTATGTCTGTTCATCGCTTAAAGAGGGGGTTTCTATATCTCTTCTTGAAGCCATGGCTGCTTCTAAGCCGGTGATAGCTACAAATGTGGGAGGGAATCCTGAAGTAGTGGAGGATGGTAAAACAGGACTTTTAGTACCCCCTAAAGATCCTCAGAAGATAGCAGAAGCTGTGAGTAAATTATTAGATAATGAGAACAAGCAGTTAGAAATGGGAAGAGCTGGTCTAGAGCGAGTTAAAGAGAAATTTTCTATTTCCAAAACTGTGCGAGAGTATAAAGAAGTATACCTTGAGGTGCTCCATAAAGGAAGAAGTTGAAAATGTTTCTGACAGGTAACGTGAAAGGATGTTTTGTAAAGGGATATAGGAAAGCATGTATAGGATATAACAAACTTTTTAAACACTTGAAGGTTATTCCTGTATCAAAGTTTCACAATTTAGACCCTGAGGAATATTGTTGGAGGTATGCTGAATGGGAAATGGAGAAGGCGAGGGAGTTTGATATGAAATTTGCTCCCTATTTAGATATTAAGGGTAAGATAGTACTAGACTTAGGTTGTGGATTTGGAGGGCAAAGTATCTACATGGCACTGAATGGAGCTAAGAAGGTCTATGGTGTGGATGTTGATCCTCGCAGAGTAGAATTTTCAAGGAAATTGGCCGAGAAGTATAGGATCTCTGATAGAGTAACTTTTTTACTTTCAACTGATAAAACACTCCCGCTTCAAGATGAGATTCTTGATATTATTATCATGAACGATGTATTCGAGCATTTAATATACCCTAAAGAAATATTGGAAGAATGCCACAGGGTTTTAAAGAGAAACTCTCAAGTGTTTATTAGTTTCGGGCCTCCATGGTATCATCCCTATGGATCCCATCTAAAAAGTATTTTCCCAGGTCCATGGAGTCATCTCCTTTTTCCTGAAAAGGTTATAGTAGGAATTAGGAACGATATAAAAAGGGATGGCGCTGGGGATAAATATGAAGATATTGGCTTAGCCAAGATGAGCGTAAGGAAATTTCGAAGGTTAATTTATCAGTCAAAGTTTAAGGTCGCTTACTTTGACATACATATGGTAAAAGATATATATCCACTGAAGCATGTTCCAATAATAAAAGAGCTTTTTTGTAACGAAGTAAGATGCATCTTAGAGAAATAGGGAGGTTTCAATGTACTCGAAAATCTACCAATGGGTTTTATTCCCGCTATACGAAAGTCTAATAATGGGAAGGAAGACATTGCAGTATCTTAGGTTACTGCAGGAAAGTCAGTGGCTATCTGAAGAAAGGATCAGGGATCTGCAATGGAGGGAATTAAAGAGATTGTTGAAGCATGCCTATCGAAATGTGCCCTACTACCGGGACATCTTTCGAAGTTTGGGAGTCACCCCAGACGATATCCGGACCCCTGAGGATTTCAGAGAGATCCCTATTATTGATAAACAGGTCATAAGAGAAAATTATAGAAGTCTTATAGCTGAGAACTATATGGGGAGAACCCTTACCAAATCCACTGGGGGGACAACTGGGATACCTCTTCAATTGGAATTTACCCGAGACAGTTATGAGTGGAGAAGGGCTGTAATGATGCGACACTATGGATGGGGAGGTTACGAAGAGGGAAAGAAAGTGGCATACCTTTGGAGTGTGCCCGTGGGAAGATATTCCCTTTTCAGCAAGCTGAAAGATGATTTATATCACAAGATTTTGAGGCAGAAGTACTTCAATGTCTTCGATCTGACACCTGAGAATATGGAGAGGTACTACCACAGGATGCGGGAGTTCAAGCCTGAACATATTGTTGCTTATGCGTTACAGATGTATTACTTTGCAAGGTATATAGATGAAAACAACCTGGAACCGTTTCCCCTTAAGTCCATCATATTAGGTGCCGAGGCTGTGACCAAATATCAGAAGGATTTCATAAGCTTTGTCTTCAACTGCCCTGTGTTCGAAACCTACGGCTGCCGGGAATTTATGCTCATAGCATCCGAGTGCGAAGAGCATCGTGGGATGCATATCAGTGCAGAGAACCTTTACGTAGAGGTAGTCAAGGATGGCAGGCCGGCAGAACCAGGGGAGATAGGGGAGGTAGTGATAACTGATCTTCATAATTACGGTATGCCTTTCATCAGATACAAAAATGGTGATTTGGCCGTGTTATCCAAGGAGAAATGTCCCTGCGGCAGAGGACTTCCACTTATAGAAAGGGTGGAAGGGAGGCTGTTAGATGTTATAAGGACTCCGGATGGTAAGATATTGACAGGTGTCTTTTTCCCTCATCTTATGAAGGAGTTTAAAGAGGTCGATAGATTTCAAGTGATCCAAGAATCTATTGATAGTCTGGTCGTTAAAATTATCCCTAATCCGAGATATCCTAATGTGCCAATAGATTTGATAAAGAAGGAGATAAAAAAGGTAATAGGCACAAAGATGAACTTAGAAATTCAACTGGTAGATGATATTCCACTATCACCTTCCGGGAAGTTCAGGGTAACCATCTCAAAGATCACCGATGGAAACTTTACCTTATGAAGCTTTCGTTTCTGAATTGTTAAGTAGATCGAGGCTTTTCCTGAGCCAAGAGGAGCTACAGATAATATCGGACAAGACCATAGCTCAGGCAGGCTTCGGAGGTGTGGGAGCCTTAGTTATAGAACTATTGGCAAGGTGGGGTATAAAGAGGTTCCGTCTGTTGGATATGGATAGATACGAGGTATCAAATATGAATAGACAGATATATGCAACATTGGAGACCCTTGGAAGATACAAAGCAGAGATAGCAGCAGAAAGGATAAAACAGATAAACCCTTTCGCCGAAATAGAAATGGTATGCTGTGGAAAACTGAACCATGGAAATGTGAGGGAACTTATACAAAGTGCTGATATTGTCATTAGGGAAGCGGATTTGCCGACAGCAAATCTGCTGTTACATTATTATGCTAAGAAGTTCAGGATTCCACTTATAGAAGGACATTGTCATAAAGTAACCGGAGGGGTGGTGAGTGTCTTCGATTATAGGTCCCCAAAGCAGAGAAGCATCGACGAACCAACGAGGATAAAGTTCGTTAACAACTTGCTGTATAGGTACCTTAAGGTCTCAAGGAACGAGATTGGAACCATCCCGGAAGATAGATTTGCCGATATTGACAGAGAATTTAAACCGGCCGGAACTTTGAACTTTGTCACTAACCTGTTAGCGTGCTTAGTAGTCTCGGAGACAATAAAGTTGATTTTGAATGAAGGAAAAAGGGTGGTCTACCCGAAGCAGATCTATATCGATACCTTCCGGCTAAAGTTAAAGATAAAGTCCGCTTATAATTTTGAGCGATTCTGGGGTTATATAAAAAGGGAATGGCTTAGGAAGTAAATCATGCTCCTTAATGCAGTAGGTGACATAGTCCTATCAAGGAAAGTGGGTGAGATATTAGTTCAAAAGGGATGGAAATTCCCTTTCGAACATATAGCACAGACCTTGAAACAGGCGGATATAATAATAGGCTGTCTGGAAGGTCCCCTATCGTCCCGAGGAAGACCGAATCCTTCAAAGCCTCAAGGTAGCCCTCACTTCAGGATAGATCCTCGTGCGATAGGAGGCTTAAAATATGCAGGCTTTAATGTCCTCGTCCTCGCCAACAACCACATCTTGGATTATGGGGAAGTTGCTCTCTTGGACACTTTGGAGCTTTTAGAGCAGGAGGGAATAATGTATGTAGGGGCAGGGCGGAATGAGGCCGAGGCCAGAAGACCTATTATAGTTGAATCTCAGGGTCTTAAGGTAGCCCTTTTGGCTTATACTTATACCTACCCCGCTACATCCAAAAGGCCAGGTGCAGCATTGATCAGGGAAAAGAACATTAAGGCAGATATCCATAAGGCCAAAGCTTTAGCGGACACGGTAGTCGTTTCACTACACCATGGCATAGAATACAGCGATTATCCGCTTCCAGCTCATATCTCTTTAGCACATAAGATAGTAGATTGGGGTGCCCATCTTGTCCTCGGACATCACCCTCATGTGCTCCAGGGCATTGAACACTATAAAGATGGGGTAATAGCCTATAGCCTGGGAAACTTTGTGATTGACCTGAGCGATCCAGAGGTGAGAAAGAGGGCAATGAGCGACTGCCTTTTGGCTAAGACAGGGAAGATTTCCTTTGACCCTGAAAGGGACACCCGTCCTATGGAGAGTATAATCTTACAATGTCGTCTGGACAAGGGAGGGGTGAGCGATGTAAGGCTGATCCCTATCTACATCAACCAGGATTTTCAGCCTGTAGTCTTGGATGATAGGAAAGGGCAAGATATCTTGAGCAGAGTTGAAATATTATCTCTAAACCTTAAAAACGAAAACCTTCCTATCTGGCGGATGTTGAGCGATGCTTATAGTCAGGAATATATGAGCGCTGCGATAGGTAAAGGGCTGCTGTGGAACCTAAGGAGGTTGCATAAGCTCCGTAGGTCACATCTATCTCTCATCCGAAGTTACCTGTCCAGTAAACTTCTAAGAATGTAGGGATGAAAATCTTATACCATCATCGCACTCGTGGGCAAGGTGCGGAGAGGGTCCATATACTAGAAATAGTAAACGCTCTGAGGAAGTTGGGGAACGAAGTATATATCCTATCCCCTCCTGGAGTGGATATAGAGCATTCCAAACATGATGCTGATAAGCCTAAGAAACAATGGATTAAGAAGGTATATGACGTTTTTCCTCAGAGCATATTGGAGATACTCAGGCTATCTTATAACTTTTTTGCCTATTTTAGATTGAAAAGGATTGTTAAGAAATACGGAATTGACTTTATCTACGAACGATATGCTTTTCTCACATGGGTTGGCCCATACTTTGCACGGAAGCATCACATTCCTATAATCTTAGAGGTAAACGAAGCAAGTGGACTTAACGAAGTAACTGGCCAAGTATTGGTAGGACTAGCTACCAGGATAGAGAGAAAGGTTTTCCAAATGGCCGATGCGATTGTAGTGGTCTCTGATTTTCTGAAGCGGTATATCCAGAGGATGGGCATTAATGAGAATAAGATTTACGTCATCCCGAATGCTGTAAATTTGGGATTATTTAACCCGGACGATGTTAAAAATGATCTGAGGAGGGAGCTAAATATTAATGACAAAATTGTCATAGGATTCGTTGGAGCTTTTGTTTCTTGGAATAACTTGAAACTTCTTATAGACATCTTCAAAGATGTATCCAAAGAAAGGACGGATATACATCTTCTTTTAGTAGGTGATGGTCCATTGAGGGGTGAGCTGGAGAGAAAGGTTCATCAAGAAAACCTTAAGGATAAAGTGAGCTTTACTGGCAGAGTAGAGTATGAGGATGTTCCAAAGTTTATCCATGTTATGGACATTTGTGTTATTCCTAAATCTAACGAGTATCGTTCACCAATGAAGCTCTTTGAATATATGGCCATGGCCAAGCCCGTAGTTGCACCTCGGTTAGAGCCTATTGAAAAAGTTGTTAATAACTCAAATGGCCTCCTTTTTGATGCTGAAAACAGAGCTTCCTTAAAGGAGGTTATTAAGGCTTTAGTTGAGGATGCTCCAAAGAGGAAAGAGATAGGGAAGATGGCTCGGAGGACGGTTAAAGAAAATTATACCTGGGAGAATAATGCGAGAGAAATTATAAAGATTTATAAATTTTTGGAGGGGGAAAGATATATATGGCATAAAAGTTGCTGTCTAAACTCTGCAACAAAACCCTAAAGTATTCATGAACTCATTGCAAAATTCATTAAGGCAGAGAAAATGGGCGAACAAAAGTGATTGATTACTTATGTTAGCTTCAATCACATGTAATACACAAGCTTCTTCTCAATCCCTGTTGAAAGAAATCTCCCTTTGTGGATTTCTACAACAGGTTTCATGTTTGCCGATGAGAAGGAAAGACCCAGAAGCTTACAGGATATCTGTCATCTAAAGCTGTCATCTTTGTCAGGGGGTGGATTAAGATGTTGAAACAAGTAATGAGTTCAATCATAGTGTCGGCCTTATTCTTAGTCACAAGAGATGGCTTTGCTCAGCAATTGGATGCAGCCCAGGATGGACCAATCTACGGCGATCCTGAAGGATTGGCGAGGGTAGCGAAGTTAGAGCAGCAGCTTCATAATATGTATGTAAGGGAGGACCACCCCAGAATTTTTCTTTGTAAAGAAAATCTTCCAGAAATAAGGAAAAGATGCTTGGAAGATAACCACTATGCATGGCCAAAAGTGAAGGAAGCAGCAGACAGAGGAAGTATGTTAAGCGCTGCTTTTTGTTATCAAATCTATAAAGAAAGTAACCCAGAACTTGCTCAACATTATGCTAACATTGCCATAGAGAAAATGAAGTCTCTTGAATTAGAATCTGAAGTATGGCTTTGGGGTGCTACAGGTGGTAGTCTTGAAAATGCAGCTTTAGCCTTTGATTGGGTTTACGATGCAATGAGTGAAGAAGATAGGCGATTGATGATAGAAAGGATAGCTCAAGCTGCTAAATTTGACGAGAGGAATAATAATATAATAGGAGAAACATTCCATATTGAAGAATGGTGTCTTCGGTCATATAAGGCCTGGCCAGAGATTGCCTTAGCTCATCACTATCCAGGAGCTGAGGAGAAATATTTAGAAAGGTGGAAATATACCTCTTATTGGGGAGATGCAGCTAGAGCCATGGCATATGTTGCGGATGGAACAGACTTTGAAGGTTATAGGTATTATTTCTATGAACTCCTTTGGTTTTTAGCTTTAAAAAGTGCAACAGGCATTAATCTTATTGATAGTAAAGATTTTCCATATTTTAAAATGGCGGGCTATTACAATCTTTACAGAACCGACATAGAAAAGCGCAGAGAAATATTCCATCGTTGGACATCAAATGCAGGCGGTGGTGGAGGATTGGTATACTTAGATGACCGTTATAATTGGTGGGCTACAGGAAGCCTTACAGAAAATCCATATTTTCAATGGATAATAAACCAGATTTACGGAGGTCCAACAAAAAGACCTTTTGCCACAAGTTGGCTCAGTATTATTATCGAACCTGTAATTCCTGCAGAAGATCCCTCAACCGCTTCTTGGAACGAGTTACCTTTAAGCATATTATTCCCAGGGGGAAATGAGGTTTATATGAGAACTGGCTGGAGTGGAGATGATGCTATAGCAGGTTTTAGAGTAACTCCTGCTTGGACAATGAATTCCCACGGACATTCAGATGTGAATACATTTGTTCTTTACAGAAAAGGAAATCTTGCCATGGATAGCGGGATGTATGATGCATTTTCAGGTCAATCTCACTTCTATGGGTATCAAAGGACGACAACTGCCCATAATGATATTCTGGTTATAGATCCTGACCATTATCCTTTAGGAGAGATTAACGATCGCATGAGGTCATTTACATTTTCCGCTCCTTATAACTTTAGACATGGCTGGAAAGCGGCTTTTGTGCATAGACCAGAAGCAAGTTGGGGTGATATAGTAGCTTATGAAGCTCAACCAGAATTTACTTATGCTGTTGGTGAAGCAGCCAGAGCTTATGGTATAGATGACCCGACAGATCCAGATGTATATTATACGGGAGGAAATTATAGAAGGCTCAATGAATATTACAGGAGCATAGTTTTCATTCCTAAAGGTACAAAAGCATACTTTGTTGTTTTTGACAGAATAGAATCTGTAAAACCAATGGAAAAAAGATGGCTTTTACATTTAGTTGAAGAGCCTCAAATTAATGGAAATAGAGTTTCAGAGGAAGTGCCAGGTCATATAGAAAGTTATGATGGAGATTATATGGTAAGTGAAAACGGCCTTGGGGCAGCATTATATCTAAAGAAGCTTCTTCCAGAGAACAGCTTAATAAAGAAAATAGGTGGTGAAGGTTATGAGTTCTGGAGAGGAGGGAAGAATTATCCTCCGGGTGGAGGAACTCTCAGACAAATAGATATAGATAGACTTAATATGTGTGTAGGTCCAAAAGGAAGAGTTGAGGAAATTGGCCAATGGAGGATAGAAATAATCCCGCAACAATTGGCAAAGAGAGACTATTTCTTCAATGTAATGTACCTCGGGGATGTCGGAGAGACCATGGCCCCGGTGCAGAGGATAGAGGAGGGGGGTAGGGTAGGGGCTCTCATCCAGGACCCTGAGATGACGGTTAAGCTTCTGTTCAACAAGGAAGGAGAGCCTGGAGGTCACATTACTATCATTAAAAATGGTGTCACTGTTGTGGATAAAGAGTTCGCCGGAGGGGTCGAGCCTCCTCCCGAGCCCCTGAACATAATCACACCGAGCCTTCCTTCGGGCACTGCTAGGACCTCTTATACCTACATCCTCTCTGCAACTGGAGGAACTTCACCTTATACATGGAGCCTGGATTCCGGAAGTCTTCCGGATGGCCTGTCCTTAAATGACAACGGCGTCATATCCGGAACTCCTACTGCTGCGGGAACATATTCTTTCACTGTTAGGGTTACGGACTCCGCAGTTCCAACGCCTAACACTGCTACAAAGCAATTCTCCATCACGATAAACCCCGGCGATACGGACCCTCCTGCTGTAGTCACGAGCCTTACAGCCACCGCAGGGACTGAGCCCGGTACAGTGGTCTTAGCCTGGACGGCCCCTGGGGACGATGGGATGTCGGGTACAGCTTCTTCCTACGAC
>QMZJ01000030.1 GCA_003663115.1 Candidatus Altarchaeales archaeon
CATTGTTTTGATAGCCTTGACGATAGTCAACTGGGTTTTCGCCGGTGCGGGGCCAATGTCCGTATTTACATTCAACTGCGCACCATAGTTAAAAGTATTTCTGTCAGAAAATCCAATAAATAATCAATGAAGAGAGATGTAAACTTTGTGTTTTTCGGTCTGTTAATCTTATTGCTAATTGCAATGGTAGGGATTATGCTCTACAGCGATTATACCTACCATAAGGTCAATGCTCAGTACCTGAAATTCAAAGAGATGTTCGAACAAGCCCAGAATGAACTGAATAGGAGCAGGGAGGAGATAAAGGCGAAGGATGAGGAGCTCCAGGAAAAGGAGCAGGCCCTTATAGATATCATAAATGAATTAAATCTCTCCAAGCAGAGGATATCCTCTCTGAGCGATTATTATACAACGGTCAAGAGTGAGAAAGAGAATCTCGAGATGGACCTATCCAGAATTGAGCGGGAGAGAGATCAATGGAAATCGGACTACTTGGCTGCAAAGAAGGATCTCGGGGTCTGTGAGAAGAATTATGATCTAAAGAAAAAGGAGGTCGAACTACTGGAGTCCGATATTGCAGCGTATAGAGATTATGCCACAAAACTGAGTTTAAATATCGACATAGCGATGGAAGAGGCAGAAGATCTGATGAATGCCCTCGATATTGTGGATTGCACCAATGCCTCAGTTTGTGAGGATGAAATAGAGAATATTACTGAGATGCTGCAAGATCTGCAGAGCACTCTATTACTAATAAATGACAACATAGATCATCTACCAAAATAAAATGAATGACCCAATTGTTTCACGGTTGAATGAGGTTAAGAAGCTCTCCTGGAAGATCCACGCATTTTGTGTTATTCTGAATACCATCATAGTTTTTCTGGCATTCGCCATAATCCTGAGGTTCCTTGGCATACCAGCAATTATTGCCATTTGTCCCGCCATCATCTACTTGATGATAGATGTAATATATAGGATCCACAGGACGAATGTCATAAGGTCCATAGTAATTAAGTATCCTTCACTGAATGAAAGACTTCAAACCGCCTATGACAACAGAAATGTGAGAAACATCGTTGTAGAAAGCCTGGTGAAGGACGTCTCCAGGAGGATGGACAGGATATGGTACTCCTCCTTCCTGGATACGAAAGAGGTAATCTCGAGAACAATTCTGACTGTAATACTGGTTTTTATCTTTCTCTCAATAAATTTCATAAATATCGAGGACCTTGGTTTTAATTTCCATGGTTTACTCGGCAGAGATTTTTTAGATCAGATCGAGAATCTCACGGGTTTTGACATAGTTCGCGATGATGGGTTCCAGTGGGAGGAAGAGGAGAAGTTCGAATCCAAAAACAGGGTGGAAGAGGACACACTTGGAGGGGAGAGTGGTGGTGAATTGCCCGGGATAAATGAGGGCCCAATTCCGGGGTTTGGCGGGGGCGTTGGTGAGGGATCAAATCCAGATATCTACGGGGAAGCGTCATCCGCAAAGATCGCCGGAGAGGACATAGATATGGAGGTGCATCCAGAATATGGGGGGGAGATCGAGATTAAGGATGTAGAAGAGGAGAAGGTAAGGGGCAAATTTCCAGGCAATCTGAAGGGAAAATCATCTGAAATTCCGGAGCAAGATCCCGTATGGGCCAGAGAGCTCATCAGGAAATATTTTCAATCATTACAAAATATATTAGAGGAAGAGGAATGAAAAAAAGGACTCAGACCAAGATCGGGGGAAGTATCTGGGGAATAAGGGAGACAAATGAACGAAGAGATGCTCTAAAAGAGCCAATAAGTCTCATAGATATTCCCAATGAAAAGGAGGACATTAAGAGGGTATACCACAAAATGAAAGATATATACAATGAGATCCTTTACGAGATGAAGCGGGTTATAGCAGGTCAGGAAAAGGTAATAGAGCAGATACTTATAGCGATATTTACAAGGAATCATGCCCTGCTGGAGGGGTTTCCTGGTTTGGGCAAGACATTGATGATTAGTACACTATCTGAAATAATGGATCTCGATTTTAAAAGAATACAGTGCACGCCAGATCTAATGCCCTCCGATATAACAGGCACTTATGTAGTGGAGGAGAGGGATGGGAGAAAGATATTTAAATTTGAGAAGGGACCCGTCTTTACCAATATCCTCCTGGCCGATGAAATAAACCGAGCAACACCAAAGACGCAATCGGCCCTGTTGGAGGCAATGCAGGAGAGACAGGTCTCCGTGGGAACGTCAACATACCCATTGGATAGGCCATTCTTTGTACTTGCAACCCAGAATCCAATAGAGATGGAGGGAACGTATCCATTGCCAGAGGCACAGACCGATAGATTTCTTCTGAAGATATTGGTCGATTATCCAAGTATGGAAGAGGAAGACAGAATTGTGGACCTTTATACCGGGGAAACCATACCAAAAACGAAGAGGATAATAGGTAAGGAAAAGCTTCTGGCCATTCAGGAATTAACTCGTAAAATCCCCATAGCGAATGAGGTAAAAGAGTATGCGCTGAATATTGTAACAAAAACAAGACCAATAACGGATGGAACTGCTAAAAAGTATCTGGATTATGGAGCCTCACCAAGGGCAACTATCGGTTTAGTACTGGCTGCAAAGGCAAGGGCATTAATTAATGGAAGGAACTACGTGAGTAAGGAAGACATAAGGGAGATGGCATATCCCGTTTTAAGACACAGGTTGATTCTGAATTTCGAGTCCGAACGTAAGGGGATAACAACAGACGATGTTATCGGTGAGATATTAAAAGAGGTGTAGAGTGGCAATTGACTCAACCTTTCTGGATCAGCTTAAAGGACTCGACCTTCTCGCCAGGAGAAAGGTTTCCAGCGTTTATATGGGCAGCAGGAGGTCAGTACGTCAGGGTAGGGGTATTGAGATAGCAGATTACAGGGAGTATTACCCGGGGGATGATTTCAGGTCCATCGACTGGAGGGTCTACGCAAGAACCGAAAGGTTATATATAAGACGCTTTGAGGAGGAAAAGGACCTGACCCTGCACATACTGATAGATTCCAGTGCGAGTATGGATTTTTCTGTCTCTGGAATGAGAAAGTTCGACTACGGGGGAAGCATCGCCGTGGGTTTTGCCTATCTCGCCATGAGCAAGTATGAAAAGTTTGCTTCTGCACTGTTCTCCGATAGAATAACAGATGTTATGCAACCCAAGAAGGGGAAAATGCACTTCTTTAGAATGGTTGAATTGCTCAATAATGCAATTCAGAAAGGAAAAACAGACCTTGAAAAGTGCATAGGACAGTATACCAATATGATAAAATCGAGGTCATTTATCATTGTAATTTCTGACTTCATTGAGCCGATGGAATCTCTGGAGTATGCCATCTATAGAATAGCCAAGTATTCAAAGGAGGCCGTATTGGTCCAAATTTTGGACCCGGGGGAGATCAGCCTGAGGTGGACGGACGACATAAGATTCGAGGATATGGAGAGCCTAAAGAGCGAGAGAACCTTTCTGAGTCCGGATTTCAAAAAGAGATATCAAGAAAGGTTAAAGGAGCACATTTCGGGTATACAGGAAATCTGCGACGATACGGGCATTGAATTCTATTCTATAACTACCGACACCCCCCTTTTTGATGCCTTCGTTGGGATCGTTGAAAAATAACTACTGGTTTATCAACCTGTATTGAGAATAATATAATGATCAAAATGTTCAGAAGCTACGAGGAGATGCCAAAGATAGAGTTGCCCCTAAAACAGGAGATCCGGATCAGCGATTCGACAATCAGAGATGGGGCCCAGATGCCAGGGATTGTTATGACGAGGAGAAATAAGCTTAAGATCTATGAGTATCTACACAAGATTGGAATCGAAAAACTTGAGTGCTTTCTCTATAATGAGAGGGATAGGGAAGTCGCCAGAGAGATGCTGGATATAAATTATGAGCTTCCCGAGGTTACCGGGTGGGCGAGAGCGAAAATAGAGGATATAGACCTTGTTCTAAAATTTGATGAAATAAAGGAAACTGGAATACTCATGTCCGTATCGGATCCCCACATATTTGATAAGATAGAATTTAAAAGCAGAGAGGAGGCAATGGATAAATACCTAAGGATATTAGATTACGCCCTGGATCACGGTCTCAGAGTAAGGTGTCACCTGGAGGATATCACGAGATCTGATTTTGAGGGCTTCACCTTTCCACTGGTAAGAGAGATAATCTCGAGGGATAAGAATGCGATTATCAGGGTATGCGATACCCTGGGTCTGGGGGTGCCCTTTTTAGAGGTCGATCTTCCCTACGGGATACCGAAGATGATCAAAGAACTTAGGGATATGGGGGTAAAGAATATAGAAACCCATATGCACGATGACTTCGGTCTGGGGGTCGCGAATTCACTTGCAGCCTACTGGTATGGCGCCAACTGGTCAAATCTGACCTTTCTGGGTATAGGTGAACGGGCAGGTAATAGCGAATTGGAGAAGGTTCTGGTCTTTTTTGTTCACAGGGTCAAGGGTTTTGAAAAATATAATCCCAAATACCTCGTTGAATTTGCCAGATACATAGAAAAGGAGGTCAGGATATTTATCCCCAGAAATAAAGCGATAGTTGGAAAGAATATCTTTGCTCACGAGTCCGGAATTCACACCGCGGCAGTGATAAAAAACCCCTTCCTCTATGAGCCCTTTCCACCGGAATCCGTGGGGGGTGAGAGGAGATTGATGATAGGGGATACATCCGGCACCGAGGTGATAAGGAAGAAGGTTGAGGAGATAGCGGAAGACTTGATGGGTGTGAGGGTGAAAGTAAAAAAGAGGGACCCCAGGATTCTGGCGATATACAGGGACATACATAGACTCTATGACGTGGAAGGCAGACGCTCCTGTATCTCAGATGATGAGATGAAGAAATACGTTGAGAAATACTTCATGTTCGAACCCGTTGTGGACGAGGTCAAAATCAGTAAAAAGAAAGATGAAGAATAGATAAGATGCGAGTTGTTTGGGTCTCGGATACATTCGAGCAATTGAATGGAATCGCCGTATATATCAAGAGGATTATACCATTATTACAAAAATATATTGATATCAGACTGGTTACTGGCAGGGTAAAAGAACGTTATAAATTTCCCGTTTCACCCCTCCCCTACGTCCCGGTTCCCATGCTCCAGGACTATGATATAATAATTCCAACATTCAGGAAGATTGATGCGGACATTGTGCATATACATACGGGTTATATTCTTGGTCTGTATTCCTCTCTCTTAGGTAATAAAAAGGTTGTAACGACACATCTGCACCCCTATCACCTCCTGGAGGGAATATTCGGCCACAGGCAGCCGAGGTTCCTGCAGAAACTGGCCTGGAGGTACGTCATCTCCTTTTTCAATCGCTTTGATGTCGTTGTCTGCCAGACCAATGCAACGAAAGAGATGTTCAGAAAACGGGGGCTTAAACCAAGGACCGAGGTAGTCCCGAATGGAATTAACACCCTGGAATCGGTAGAGAATATAAAACCAACGGTAAATTTTAAGAAGAAATATAATATCAGGGGGGATTTTGCACTCTTTCTGGGAAGGATAGATGCCTCAAAGGGGATAGACTGGGTTATAGAGGTCGCCAGAAAGCTCCCCGACAGGGAATTCTTCATTGTCGGTAAAGGCACATTAGAGAAAAAGATACCAAAACTTGAGAACATTCATTTTTACAACTACTTAAAATATGAAGACAAAATCGCGGCATTTTATGAAGCTACAATGCTGTTAATGCCCTCCAAGGTGGAGACAGAGGGAATAGTTGCCCAGGAGGCAATGCTCTTCAAAAAACCGGTACTTATCTCAAACAATGAGGTACTTAGGGAGGTAGTGGGTAAAGGGGGGATCGTATGTAACTCAATAGAGGAGCTTGCAGAAAATACGGAGTTTCTGTTCGAGAATGAAAAGCTTAGGGAGGAGATCGGAGAAAAGGCACTGGAGGAGGTGAAAAAGAGAGATATTAATAAATCCGTTGAAAAGCTGGTTAAAATTTATGAATCTCTCTTGTGAAAAACGAACCTGGGGTGACTTTTCTTTTTAATCATTCCCTTTCTTCCACTCGTCCATTGGGACCGAAAATCTTTCCTCCAGAGCTTCTCTGTGGAGATTATTGTAGGAACAGAAGGGTATAATCCTTCCGTCGGGAAGTGAGTAGTGTATTACACATCTCTCCACCCTTTCCAGATCGAAATTCCAGCTGTCCATGAAGTGCATGCAGCCTATCATCAATGTGTCCTGGTGGAAATTTATAGCCGAATTCAGGGTGCCTTCCTTCAGCACTTGAATTATCAATTGCCTGAGTTTTTTGTCGTGGATGTTCCGGATAACCTCCCTCAGGAGCTCGGTGGCGATTTTAAGCTCGCTGATACCTCTAAGAATTCTTCTCTTCTTTTTCAATTCTCTGGCGCCCCTATCCAGAATATCCAGGAATCTATCCACGTTTATAACATCATTTATCGGGAAACTTTTCCCTTTTTTGTCAACTATTAAATACGCCCCAACACCGCAGCAGGGATGGGTACTCAGCTGGATAACTGGCTTTTGTTTATATGCCTCTATGAACCTCGATATCGGAACCATGGCGGGTACAGGATAGAAATGCTCCCTCTTGAGCTTCCCCCTGGTTTGCTCTTCTACCCGATCTACGAATTCTGATGTGGTTATCCTCCCTCTTTTTCTCTCTACATCGGATACCCTGCCCGCAAAGGAAACCGGCTGAAAATTAACACAACTAATGACGTCACTATTCCTTATTGCAAATTCAATTATACCCCCAATCTGGTGATCATTTACCCCCCTGACCAGTGTAACAACCAGTACAACGCATCTATGCCCCAATCTACGACAATTTTCAATGACCCTGAGCTTGGTATTCAAGAGTTTTCTCCCGCGTATCTTTTCATAGATATCATCGTCCAAGCCGTCGAACTGTAAATAGAGGGAATTCATACCAGAGCTCTTTAATTTTTTCAGATATCCTATGTCCTTGGCAACCCTTATTCCGTTGGTGTCGACCATTATATAGGAAAATCCCACCTCCCTGGCAATTTTCACCAACTCGGGAAGATCATCTCTCACTGTTGGCTCGCCGCCCGAGAACTGAAGGGCGAAGGCGGGGATGGGTCTGTTATCTCTCAGATTTTGCAGCATCTCCCTTATCTGTTCCCTGCTCGGTTCATAGACCCTTCCGGTGGAGTTGGCATTCGCGAAACATATGGGACAGTTCAGATTGCAGCGATTTGTTACATCAACTATGCCAAGAACGGTCTGGCTCTTGTGCTCGTTACATAAACCACAGTCATAGGGACAGCCCTTATCTCTCTCAGTCCTGGGGTTCTCTACACCGGTACCATCGTTCTGGAATCTCATAACCCTTCTATAGCTCTCTGCATCCCCCCAATAGATCTCCTCGAACCTTCCATGCTCGGGGCATACCTTTTTGATAAGTATCCTGCCATCCTCCTCAACCAGATCGGCGGGGATCTTTTTCAGGCATCTGGGACATATGCTTTCAGTCGTCTTTATCAAATTTTTCGTCTTCATTCTTTTAAGATTATAGAATAGAATTCAAACAAAATAAAGTGGCTACTTCCTTATTTCCGGCAGGATAATATTCATAAAATTTGTTACCAGTACGACTATTATCGGACCCAGGAACAGACCCATAAATCCAAAGACGATATAACCAAAGAGGTAGGCGATCAGCATCACCCCGGGGTGTACCTTCTTTGCACTTATATATGGTCTGAGCACGATATCGGGAGAGAGATCCACAAGAAAGAAAACAGAAATCAGGAAGATGAGGATGAACCACCACTCCGTAAATAATACATTGTTCACATATGCCTGAATCACGAGATAAAGGGCCATCGGCACCCACACAATCTTTATACCTATTCCCGGAATGAATATTGCTATCCCACACAATACCCCCAGAAGGAAGGGATAGGGAATTCCAAGGTATTGAGGGGCAAAGAGATTTAAGATATAAAACAGAGTAATCGCGATCAAGGCGGTAAATAGAGCAACCAATATATTGCCGAAGAAAACCCTGTTGAGATCCTCATCGATCGAATTAAAGAATCTATCAGATAACTTAGCATCCCCTCCAAAAACCTTTTCTGAGACCCACCCTCTCAGCCTGTAACCGTCCTTTAATAAATAAAAAGCTATCGTGAACATTAGGAATAATTTAAAGAGGATGTCCACCAGACTGGCTACCGGTAGGATCAAGATGTCCTGTATACTCGGATTCTCCTTTATAAACTCCCAGAGTTCCTGTGGTGTTAACTGCTGCCCTATGGAGCTCAGTTCCTCTATCGCTTTATTCAGGTAGCCCAGGTGTATTGTATAGTCAATTCTCCCCATGAATCTCGTCAATTCAAAGGAAGCAATACTGAATGCATAAATAGCAGTTATAATTACTGGCAGAATAAAGAGGAAGAGAGATATAAAGGCGGATATACTCCTTTTCTTAATCCTGTCCTCTATTTTCTCATAGATGGGTCTCGTGACGTAATACACGAAGACCCCATAGAGTATTACATCGAGAAATGGAACCAACATGTAGAGCAATAAACCAATTAATAGGATCCCAAGTATCTGCCAGTACAGCCTGCTACTCTTCTTTATTAGTTCCACCTTCTACTACGACTATATATTCGGTATAAAAATTAAAAAGCAGTTACGTTACTCATTCAGTATCCGTAATAAGAAGTAATATCGCAGATAGGAAGGCAATTCCAGAGCCGTAAAAGAATGTAGCCTCCGGGCTGATATACTGCCAGAGCGATCCCGCAATGACACTCGCCGGCAGGGTTGCAAAGGCGATCGCCGTGTGGAATGTCCCGAGCGCCGTACCTCTCAAATCCTCCGTAATCAAATCAGATGCAAATGCCCTCTGTGTGCCATCCACCAGGGCAAAGAATAACCCATACAGCCCAAAAAGGATAATTAATACGTGGAAAGACTCAGATAGAGCAAACCCGAGACAGGTAAAACCAAAAAGAGAATAACCCATGATCAAGACATTCTTCCTCCCAATTTTATCTGAGAGAATTCCTGAGGGTATGGAGAATATCGTATAGACAATGTTGAACCACACATATAACAGTACTGGCAGAGCAATTGCCATCCTTGGATCCGGAAAGGATTCTTGCGCCCTGAGGATAAAGAACATGTATGTGAAATTGCCAAGGGCAAATACGGTTGCAATCAACAGAAACACTCTGAATTCCCGTGGCAGTGCCCCAAGACCAATTTTTAACGTTAATTTTTTTGGTTCTCTCCTTCTTTCTCTCACATAGAACAGGGGAATTAATGCAAGTAAGCCAATAAATCCCGCGAGCAGGAATATTGTCTCAAATCTCATACCTAAAAACCACAGGAGAATAAAAGCCATTATTGACCCCATAATCGCCCCGAGTGTATCCATAGCTCTGTGTATACCAAATGCCCTGCCCCTCACTCCCCTTTCAGATTCTGCGATAATCGCATCCCTCGGTGCGGTTCTCAGTCCCTTCCCCGCTCTCTCCAGAGGTCTTAATATCAGGACGTGCCACCATTGAGTCGAGAATGCCAAGAGCAATTTGGCTATGGAAGAGATTCCATAACCCGAAAATACGAAGGGCCTTCTCTCTCCGGATCTATCTGACAGATATCCAGATAGCACGGTAAGAATACTCGTTATGGAATCCCCCAAACCACCTATAATGCCAACAACCAGGCCACTTCCCCCCAGAGCGACAATGAACATTGGGAGCAGTGGATGGATCATCTCAGAGCTTATGTCCGTCAGAAAGCTAACTATACCCAGGAGAAGAACATTGATACCTATTCCCTGCAGGAATCTGTTTTCGGTTTTTCGGTTCATCTCATTCTCTCTTTAATCAATTTAATGGCTCTGTCAACATCCATTTTGCTTATCTTTGCCCTTAGCTTTAATTCAGCTATCGATTCTGAAATTTCTGTGATTTTCCTTACAAATTGCTCCCTCGTCGTTTTGTGCATAATCTTGAGCAGATCATCCGACTTCCTCTGGATGTAATCCCTGACCGTGATATCCATTCTCGAAAAAGACACATTAGAGCTGAAGATTCTCGCAAATTCTTTTTGCAATAGAAGGTCATCCACCCTGCATTTCACATATTCGTTATACGACAGTAATCTACCGATCCTCGGGTCTCTTCTCGCGAGGTCCATCTCGAGATAGTACTTTATCGTTCCCAGCAGGCCCATCTCATCAAGCCTTCTGGACGAGGTGATAACATAAAAATCCGTAAAGTATCTGATCTTTCCCAATTTCCTCAGGCGGATGCTGAACTCCCCGTCCTCAAGCGGGACGTCCCTGAAACCATTTATGGCATCAAAGGCCTTTTTCCTTACCGCGAGGTTAAATCCAACCAGTGTCGTCATTCTAACCCTGTCCCTGAAGCTGAGATAGGAATTTGTTATCTTTTCGGTGAAGATCAACCTCTCGGTTCTCCTCGAAAATATAAAACCTGCACTGAAACCCAGAAGCTCTGGATCCTTAAATTTCTCCATAACCTTCTCCAGGTAACCTGGTGGTAGAACTGTATCTGCATCCACAAACACCAGGTAATTTCCAGTAGCTTGCTTTGCCCCCATGTTCCTGCTAATCCCGGGGCTGTGAATGTCTATAGTTACAATTTTATCTGCATATCTCCTGGCTATCTCCGGGGTTTTATCCTCACTCTTCGCATCACAGACGATAACCTCATACTCCGCCCCCGTCTCCTGGGAACGAATTGCCCTCAAGCACGATTCGATACATTTCTCTTCATTCCATGTCGGGACTATGACAGAGATGTCCATTCTCTTAATTTTATTCATATATCAGAGAGTGAATATATATTTGTATTAGACCTGTGCAAAATTAAATGAGAGACACATTCGTGTCTCTTATCGCCATCTTTACCTTTTCCCGGTATCTCTGCAGCACCTCCTCTAACAGCGGGTCGAACCGCTCCACCAGATAGCGGAATCTCTTCAACAACCACGTCTCTTGTACCTCTTTCCCGTACTCCCCGGAGTTCTATCGATCACCGGTAGAAGAAAAATAC